>JAUXQA010000059.1 GCA_030683195.1 Rhodoferax sp.
ACGTTGATGCCATTACCCAATTGCTGAGCGATTTTTATAGCGATGCACCCGCCGCATTGGTGAGTCCGGCGGACTACCTGAGTCGCTTCCAGTGCGAGCAGGCGTCTAACCGGGAAGTCTTGCTTCGTCCGCAATTCCAGTTGCCGCAGGCCGCGCTGGCGATCAACCGCCTGGACATGGCGTTGGCCACAGGCACAGAATTGCTGTACGAGCGCGCCCAGCAGCAGCGCGTGCTGGACGGCCACGGCGACTTGCGCCCTGAACACATCTGCATGCTCCGGCCGCCCGTGGCTATCGACTGCCTGGAGTTCAACCCGCAGTTGCGCCAGGTTGACCCGTTTGACGAATTGGCCTACCTGGCCTTGGAATGCGCCATGGCAGGATTGCCCTGGGTGGGCGAGCGGCTGTTGAGGGGCTGCGCGGCTGCCCTGCACGACCACCCTGCCCCCGCCTTGACTCACCTGTACACAGCGCACCGTGCATTGCTGCGCGCCCGATTGGCGATGGCCCATCTGCTGGATTCGGAGCCCCGCACGCCAACCAAGTGGGCGCCGCAAGCCACTCGCTATATCGCCCACGCCTTGGTCGCGCTGGATGCTTTTAACAGCAGTTAGCGCCGCCAGGCTGCATGACTCGCCCGGATCGATTGGGCAAACAAAGGCGCAGCAGACACTATGCGCAGTTTTTTTCGCAGGGCATGACTTTGTGGCAATCGAAATGGTGGCACGCTGTCCGTGATGACGACTTGACCGATGTGCTCATCAGTCAAAACGTCGGCAGCGGACCCCACGAACAGACCATGCGCTGCACATGCCAGCACCTCTCGCGCACCGGCCACGCGCAACGCCATTGCGGCCCGGCGCATCGTGTCTCCGCTGGCAATGAGATCGTCAAGCAGAAGCACGGTGGCGCCATTCACGTCCCCGGCCACAAGGTTGTCGCTGCTCACCAGCCCGGCGCTTCGGCGCTTGTCCACCATGGCAAACCCAACCGGTCGCCCCAGCTTCACTGTGAGTGACTCACGCCAGAGCTGCGCCCGCTTGACACCACCCGGGTCCGGGGATGCGACGGCAACTGTCTGCTCACCCAGCCACTCCAACACCGTGGATTCAAGGGCGCAGTGCGCCTCAATATGAAAAGTAGGACAACGAAACGCATTTTGAAACGCTGCGACGTTATGGACCTCCAACACAAAGACCTGGGCAGTGCCTACGGCTTCGAACAGCTGCGCGACATAACGCAAAGTGACTGGATCAAAGGGTTTGGTTTGCCTGTCCTTGCGCGCATAGGCGAGGTAGGGCATTACAGCGCTCACTCGCGCACAACCATGCTCTCGCAAGGTGGCCATGAACATCAGCAGCTGGCAAAGTTTGTCATGCGGGCTCTCTGAGTGGTCACCAAACAGGCTGTGCACGACATAGGCATCTTGCCCAAGCGGGTCGCTCAAGGGCCGCAATTTGTGCTCACCATCTTCAAACTGACGGTTCTCAAACGGTGCCAAGGCCGCTCCCAGCTCCGTGGCCAGCGCCTGTGCAAACGAGCGGTCAGTGTCCAACCCATACAGCAGCATCAGCCAACTCCACTCAAGGATGGACGGCACTCGGTTCAGCCCAGCGGGCAACCGAGAACGCAGCAATAAACCGATCCATATCAGAAGCTGGCAGATGGTCAATACCCGCGGCTCCTGCCCGGCCATCACCGCCAAACTGGCGACATAAAGTTGCAGCGCCACCCAGCGAGTCAAGCGGTGCCCGCACACTCACTCGCATAGAGCCTGCACTGGACGGCTGGAGGATGGCGTGCGCACATTGGGGCCGGCTTGCTGCCAGCATGTTGGCCAGCACACCGACGACTCGCCGGCACCAGGGCTCATCTGACAAGAGGTAGGCGCGGCCCCGGGCGTCTTGCCAATACGGCTTCAATGCGGCGGCGCGGGCAACGTCGTCTTGTCGCAATGCATCAAGCTCCAGGGCGATGGGCTCGTTCTGGACCAAGTCCAGCGGGTTGCGATAGCGAATCAATATTTCATACAAACGCTCCGGGGCCAGATGAACGTCCCGCACGCTGTCGCCATAGGCGTTGTAGTTGATCGACTCACCCAGTCTTTGCAAGCGTTGTCGATCCTCCACACTCAGCCCCGTACGCACAGCCAGCGCATCGGCCACAGCGGTGAGGTTATCGCCATACACACCAACAAGCGCCCAGGCTGAATACAAACCCGCCAGATGGCGGTTGACCAACAAGCTCGTGCAGACATCGCTGGAGGTGTTGACATGGGCATCCAGCAGAGGATGGTCCACTGCTTCGCCGGGCTCGTGGTGGTCAAAATAGCGCACATGCACGCCCTGGGCGAGCAAGCGCAGCAAGGCTGGCCGGTTGCGCCGCATGGACACATCGCACACCAGCACCTCATCGCCCGGCTGGGCCTGCACGTGCTGCAGCAACTCAATATCCCGCTTCAAACCCGTCACCAGCCTGGCAGCCTGGGGCTGGTGCAAGCGCCATTGAACAATGGCACACAGGCCGTCGGCATCGCCGTTGCAAACATCAAAGTGGGAGGTCAAAGGCATGTAGTGACGGTGCTGATAAATCAAAAACTCATGGGCAAGCGGATGGTCAGCGAGACGTCGGGCGTGTCCCGCGTGAGCCCTGCACCCACCGAGACATTAAGGGACGTGGTGTTACTGAGCCGGTAAGAATAGCCCAATAGCAGGGTGGCCAGCTGTGTTCTGACCGACCCCGCCGCTGGCTGGCCGTTGATCAGGGTTCGGGCAATGGAGCTGTGGTCGTAGCCGATGCTGAACGATGATTTCTCGTTCAAGGCCAGTCCCATGCCAAAGTTGAATCCCAGGACATTGCCCGGTGCAATCCGGCCCAGATATTCTTCGCCTCCGTTGAGCACTTTGCGGCTGACGTCGTTGCGTGGAAAGTTGTGCATGTAGGTCATGCTGCCAAAAAATACGGCCGGGTCTGAGGGGTAGAGCACGGTCAATCCGCCTTGCAACGAGTAAAAACCTGAGCCGCTGGGGAGATCAAGTGGTAGACCCGTGCCTGTGGTGTTGCCAACGCAACGCTGGGCGCAGTCGGTGACCACATCAAACGGACTTGTCCCTGTGCGGCTCTTCAGACGAACAGCGCCAATGTAGAAGGGCTTGTCCACACCGCCATCATTCAACTGGTAGCGCGCGCCGATTTCAAGATCGCCCACATGTCGGCCGCTGCTGGAGAACACACTTTCGTTGGCAGCACCCTGGAATATTTCTCGGCTCACGGTGGCGTCAGACCGATAGACATAAGGTGCTCTCACTTCCACCTCAAGCCGCTTGGTGATACCAAAGCGCGCAGCAAGCGCCCCGGTAACGGTATTGCGTTTGACTTCACGCACATCAATCAGACCAATCAGGATCGCGGGAATAACCGTGTAGCTCACAAAATTCCAGCCCCCGATATTCACTCTGTGAGACGCAACCCATGACCACCCCACCAGCCGCTCTGGCTCA
>JAUXQA010000072.1 GCA_030683195.1 Rhodoferax sp.
TCGTTCGGGCAGTTCCTGATGGTGCCGACCGAGGGCTTCCTGATTGACAGCCTGGGCTGGAAAGATGCCTTGATCGTCCTGGGCCTGGCCGCCCTCATGATCGTGCCGCTGGCCTGGGGTTTGCGCGAACCCGGCTTCGCCAACGGCGCACCACCCAAACGTGAACAAACCGTGCTTCAAGCTTTCACTGAAGCCTTTCGGTACCCCAGCTTCCAGATGTTGATGGCAGGCTATTTTGTCTGCGGTTTTCAGGTGGTGTTCATTGGTGTGCACCTGCCGAGCTATTTAAAAGACCAGGGCCTGTCACCCCAAGTGGCCAGCTACGCCCTCGCTTTGATCGGCCTGTTCAATGTCTTTGGCACTTACATTGCTGGCGTCATGGGGCACAAGCTGCCCAAAAAGAACATTCTGGCGTTCATATACCTGGCCCGATCGGTGGCGATCTCTCTGTTTTTGATTTTGCCTCTGTCACCCATGAGCGTCTATATTTTTTCAGCAGTGATGGGCTTGCTGTGGCTGTCCACCGTGCCGGTGACCAACGCCGCCGTGGCGCAAATCTTCGGTGTGGCGCATCTGTCCATGCTGAGCGGTTTTGTATTTTTCAGCCACCAAATTGGCTCCTTTCTGGGAGTTTGGGCGGGTGGTTTTCTGTTTGACCGCACCGGCAGTTACGACTTGGTCTGGTACATCGCCATCGCGCTAGGTGTGCTGGCCGCGCTGGTGAACCTGCCTGTCAAAGAAGCCATGATCACGCGCCGACCTGCCACACAGGCTGCGTGAGTCCATGAAGTGCAGGCTGCACCCCATTGCAACCAAGGCGCTTGTCTTTGGCGCGGTGCTGTGCGTTTTGCTTGCGGTTTTTTCGCTGTACACCCGGCCCGACTTCATGCTCACCCTGGCCAATGAGGTCTGGTCCTGCTTTTAAAAGCCCCCCAGAAAATGCCGAACACGACACCTTCATTGCCCACCGCCCCGGTTCACGGCTTGGGTGAGGCGTCAGATTGGATTCAACGCTGGTCGCACTTGGTGCGTCCTGCGGGCAGAGTCCTTGATCTGGCTTGCGGGCACGGGCGCCACATGCGGTGGTTTGCACAACAGGGCCATGTCGTCACCGGCGTGGATCGGTCGGCAGACGCGATTCAAGCGGTGGCGGGTCTGGGAGAAGCGGTGTTGGCCGACATCGAAAACGGACCCTGGCCCTTGATCCAGGCCAACGAAGTCCGCCAGTTTGATGCGGTGGTCGTCACCAACTACCTGTGGCGCCCGCTGTTTGAACGCATCAGCGACAGCCTGGCTCCGGGCGGCATCCTCATTTATGAGACCTTCGCCTCGGGCAACGAGACGGTCGGCAAGCCCTCACGCCCTGATTTCTTGTTACAACCATCCGAGTTGTTAAATGCTTTTGCACACCTGAATATCATCGCGTTTGAGCAAGGTTTTCTTGCAGATCCACCCCGGTTTATCCAGCGCCTGGTCGCGTCATCCCCCGGCGAGCCGGGTAGCACGGGCCAGATACCTGCCCGATACACGCTCTAGTTAGAATGTTCTTTTACTGTTAACACCTACTCAGACATGACATCCTCAATCAGCCAAATCACGGGCAGCATCGTGGCACTGGTCACTCCCATGCATGAAGATGGCAGCGTGGATTACCCCACGCTTCGCACGTTGATCGACTGGCACATCTCCGAGGGCACCGATTGCATTGGCGTCGTAGGCACCACAGGCGAGTCGCCCACCGTCAACGTGGAAGAACATTGCGAGATCATCCGGGTATCGGTTGAACAGTCCGCAGGGCGCGTGCCAATCATGGCAGGCTGCGGCGCGAACTCGACCTCCGAGGCAATTGAGTTGACACGTTTTGCCAAGAAGGTAGGCGCAGATTGCCAGTTGCAGGTGGTTCCCTACTACAACAAGCCAACGCAAGAGGGTCAGTACCTGCACTTCAAGGCCATCGCTGAAGCCGTGGAACTCCCCATGGTGCTCTACAACGTCCCCGGCCGATCCGTTGCGGACATGGCCCATGACACTGTTATGCGCTTGACCTCAGTGCCCGGCATTGTGGGCATCAAGGAGGCGACGGGCAACATCGAGCGCGCGCAATGGCTGATTCGTGAAGTCCCCAAAGGCTTTGCCATTTATTCGGGCGACGACCCAACAGCGGTCGCCCTGATGCTCTGCGGCGGGCAAGGCAACATCAGCGTGTCAGCCAATCTGGCGCCGCGACTCATGCATGAGTTGTGTTTGGCCGCGATGGCTGGCGATACACGCCGGGCCATGGAGATTCAATTCAAACTGCTTCCTCTGCACAAAAATTTGTTCGTCGAATCCAATCCCATCCCGGTGAAATGGGCCATGGCAAGAATGAAGCTCTGTGGCCCCACCATGCGACTGCCGATGACCCAGCTGACCCAGTCCAATGAGGCTGTGGTTGAAGGTGCGATGCGCGCCACCGGCTTGATCTAATCATTGCAGACCTAGCGCTCCTCAATTTCTAAGGGTTTTTTTGTGAATCATTTATCCAAACTCACGCTGTTGAGCCTGTCTTTGGCGTTGGCTGCCTGTACAACGCTGACTACCGAAAAAATTGACTATAAAAGTACGGGAAAGGGTCAGACGCTCGACATCCCGCCTGACCTGACCCAACTGTCTCGCGACAGCCGTTATGCTGTGGTCGATGGCGCCGTGACGGCGTCCAGTTTTCAGACAGCGCAGCCCGTTCAAGGTGTGCCTGTCGCCACCACGTCCCTGGGTGACGTCCGTATAGAGCGCTCCGGGACCCAGCGATGGCTGGTCGTTAACCGGCCCGCTGACAAACTATGGGAACCGGTACGCGACTTTTGGCAAGAAAATGGCTTTCTGCTGACGCTTGATCAAGCCAACTTGGGCATCATGGAAACTGATTGGGCTGAAAACCGGGCAAAAATACCGGGTGATGTCATTCGCAACACCTTGGGCAAACTAGTGGATTCGCTGTATTCCACTGGTGAACGCGACAAGTTTCGCACCCGTCTAGAGCGCAATGCGACTGGCGGCACTGATGTATTCATCAGCCACCGGGGAATGATTGAGGTATTTGACAGCACCCAAAAGGACCGGACCGTCTGGCAACCGAGAGACGCAGACCCGGAGCTTGAAGCCGAATTCCTCAGTCGCCTGATGATTAAACTTGGAGCTTCACCTACACAGGTCAAGGAAATTTTAGCCACGCCAACGGCCAAAATCGGCTCGCGTGTGACAGAGGTTGGTGGGCAATCAGTCGTTCAGATTGATGACGGTTTCGACAGAGCATGGAGACGAGTTGGCCTGTCATTGGATCGCACAGGTTTCACAGTCGAAGACCGTGACCGCAGCAAAGGGGTCTATTTTGTCCGTTACGTAGAACCAACCTCGGCCAAGTCAGAGCCTGGCTTTCTTGGAAAACTATTCAGTTTTTCAAAACCCGACGCAGCGCCTCTGAAGTTCCGCATCTCAGTTGTGAGTCAGGAAAAATCGACGCTGGTTTCAGTGCAAAGTGCAAATGGCCAGCCGGACCGCACTGATAACGCACAAAGAATCTTAAAAGTAATTGCTGAAGATCTCAAGTAGGAGGTCGTCATACGACAAGGAATGGAGACGATTCAACTGAGTTGAATTCGGAAGGTTCCTTGGTAACCCTGTGAGGAGATCACGGGAATTGGCTCGATTTCAACCCAGACTAACTTAACGAATCGGAGGATTCAAGTCTGAAAGAGGACCCGATTTGACAGATAGTTGAAGCGTCTGATCTCCAAATCAGAATGCAAAAAAAAGCCACCCTCAGGTGGCTTTTATTTTGTCGAAGAACTTACTTCTTAGCAGCGTCAACAACAGCTGAGGCCGCGTCGGTAGCTGCAACAGCAGCACCTGTGGCGGCGGAAGCCGCGTCAGTGGCAGCAGAGGCTGCATCGGTAGCAGCAACAGCAGCTTCTTTGACAGCTTCAACAACTGCTGGAGGAGCGACAGGAACTGGTGCTTCTTCTTTTTTACCGCAAGCAGCCAGAGCAGCAGCGACAATAACAGCGGACAAAACGAGTGATTTATTCATTTGAAATACTACCTAGAGGGTTAACGAAACAGTTTCCGAAATTCGTCAGCGCAGAAGAACTGCAGCGACTAAGCAAATATGAATCAAACCCATTTTGCTTAGCCTCAAATTATATGACGTAATTTCAAAGTTATACCAATTTCAAGGGCCAGAGCCCGGACGAAATGTAAGCTTTTTAATATTCAACTTGAGGAAGTCAAACATACTAATTAATTAACGAACTGGCCATAGTGCGATTTCGCAACAAATGGCCAAGAACTATGATTTAGTCGTTACGCGAAGGCCTTTTCTTGGCATCACGGGGCACGAAAACTTTGCCACCGTTGCCAGGCTTTGCAAAGGAAGGCTTGCCAAATGCAGGCTTGCGGGCAGCGAAGTCGCCACGTGGCGCACCGAAGTCACCCCGAGGGACACCAAAATCACCGCGCGGCGCTCCGAAATCGCCACGGGGCGCTGGAGCATCGTTGCGTGAGCCAGCGAAACGGTCATTGAAACCGCCTTTGCGCTCGTAGCTGCGGCCCTCAGGCTGGCTGAAGCCACCACCATTATTTTGATAACCACCGCCACCACCTGCGTCGCGAGAAGCACCCGCGCTGCGGTCATTAAAACCTCCACGGCTAGCGCCGAAACCGCCAGCACGTCCACCACCACCACCGAAATTGCCGCCACGGGGAGCCCCGTCATGACCGCCGCGACCGCCGCCACCAAAACTATTGGGGCGTGAATCGGGGAAACGCTGTTGTGGCTCCATGCCAGGGATCGTTTCACCCTTGAACTGATGATGACTGTGGAACTCGATGTCCATAATCTTGCGACGATCGCGGAATTCGGCGAAGGTTACTGCAATGCCATCGCGCCCGGCGCGGCCCGTACGACCAATGCGGTGGGTGTAATCCTCAGCCTTCATTGGCAAACCGAAGTTGAACACGTGGGTGACGGTTGGAACGTCGATGCCCCGCGCAGCCACATCGGTTGCGACCAGAATTTGCACCTGACCTTGGCGCAGAGCCATCAAGCGACGGTTACGTAGGCCTTGGCTCAACGCGCCATGCAACGCCACTGCGGAAAAACCTTCTTGCTGCAAATCATTGGCCAGACCGTCGCACTCGATTTGAGTGCTTGCGAAAACAATGGCTTGATTGATCGTGGTGTCGCGCAACCAATGATCCAGCAATTTACGCTTGTGTTGCGCGTTATCTGCCCAAAACAGCTTCTGGCTGATGTTCGCGTGCTTTTCTTGAGGCGAGTCAATCTGGAGCTTTTGGGGATCGCGCATTACACGTGAAGCCAACTGCTGAATTCGCGGCGCAAAGGTAGCGCTGAACATCATTGTTTGCTTGCGTTGAATGGTCAACTGGTTGATGTCAGCCAAGTCGTCGGAGAAGCCAAGATCCAGCATGCGGTCAGCTTCGTCGACCACCAAAAATTGCACTTGGTCGAGCTTGATTTGCATTGAGCGTTGCAGATCGAGCAAACGACCCGGCGTAGCGACCACCAGATTGGCGTTTTGCAACTTGGCGATTTGCAACTGGTAAGGCATTCCGCCCACAATATTGGCAACTCGCAGGCCCCGGCAATGCTGGACCAGATCAATAGCATCGTGCGCAACTTGCTGAGCCAACTCACGTGTTGGACAAACAATCAAAGCGCCGGGAGCCGCTGGCGCGAAATGACGTGGATTGGTGGGATCCTTGCGCTTGGCACGCTTGGGGGGGGCTTCGCCTTTGGCAGCAGCCTCAGCAACTGCCTGTTCGAAATCAGACTTCTCTTTGGCTTCTGCTTGAGCCATCTGTGTCAGCAAGGTGTGCAACACGGGCAGCAGAAAAGCTGCTGTCTTGCCGCTACCGGTTTGGCTGGAAACCATCAGATCAGTAAAGCGAGCGGCTTCGTCGGCAGCGCCGTGGCCCTGCATGGCAATAGGGATGGTTTTCAGCTGCACGGTCGTAGGCTGAGTGAATCCCAGATCCTTCACAGCCTGAATCAATTCAGGCGCCAAGCCCAAAGCGACAAAGCCATTTGGCACGTCGGACGCAGGTGCGTCCTCAGCCAGCAGAACCGCCGGTGATGCGCCTTGCGCGGCATCAGAAGAATCGATAGAAAAATTTTCGGCAAGCGATGTCTCGCCTGCCGCTTGGATAGCGTCAGTCATGTATTTACTCACACGCGAGCGCCACAGTAGCTGTGACTGCTCCGTCAATGGTTAAAAAACATCAACCATCAAACGGAACCTGCTCTGACTCTTAAAGAGTTCAATCAGCGCGGGAAGATCCTTCTTATGCAGCCTGCAAATGCAAAACTACTTTGGATCTCAGTGAATGAGGGGAGATGTACAAATATGCGTTGCCTCATGCAACGCAGCCATAGATTATGCCACGAATTCGGGTTTCTACCTAATCACTCAATCTTAAAAAATGTGCTCTGTAGTGCTCAAGCTCATCGATAGACTCATGCACGTCGGCAAGCGCAGTGTGCCGCTGCTGCTTTTTGAATGATTTATACACTTGGGGACGCCAGCGCTTCGACAGCTCCTTAAGCGTACTGACATCAATGTTTCGGTAATGGAAGAACGCTTCAAGGCGGGGCATGTATTTCACAAGAAACCGGCGGTCTTGGCCGATGCTGTTGCCACACATTGGCGACGCATTTTTAGACACATACCGACCCAAGAATTCGATCAACGTCGCTTCGGCCTGCTCCTCGGACACGTCAGACGCCTTAACCTTGGCAATCAGGCCGCTCTTGCCATGAGTGCCTTTGTTCCACGCATCCATGCCGTCGAGCATCACATCGCTTTGGTGAATCACCAAAACGGGACCCTCTACCCGGCACTCGAGATTTGGCCCCGTAACGACAACCGCAATTTCAATGATTCGGTCAGTGGCCGGATACAGACCCGTCATTTCACAATCCAGCCAAACGAGATTTAGGTCAGATTTCGCAAGTGAGGGCGGGGCTGCAGGTGTAATTTCAGATTCCATAAATGCAATTGTCACCGATGGCCTAAACTCGACATTCATGACTCAAACGACGCCAAACTTTTCTATTTCTCTGGCACTCACTATTATTTTTGTGTTGGCCTTGCTTGCAGGCTTCACCATGCGACTTTGGCTCAGTACGAGGCAAATTCGACACGTTGCGAAGTTTCGTACTAGCGTTCCCACGGCATTTTCCAAGAACATTGCACTGAGTGCCCATCAAAAAGCAGCCGATTACACCATCGCCAAGATGTGTTTTGGTTTAGTGGAGTTGGCCGTGGGTACTGCAATGGTCTTATGTTGGACGCTTCTTGGAGGCCTTTCTGCTCTGAACCAAGGACTCATCAGCCTGCTCGGCTTCGGCATTGTCCAGCAAGCCGCATTGCTAACCGTATTTGTCGTCATCGCTAGTTTGATTGATATCCCATTTACGATCTACCAAACCTTTGTGATTGAAGACCGTTTTGGTTTTAACAAAGTGACGTTGAAGCTGTGGCTGACAGACCTGATCAAATCCGGTCTGGTCAGTGCTTCCATTGGTGTTCCGCTGATTTCCTCAATAGTGTGGATGATGGGTGCAACAGGGGAATGGTGGTGGCTCTGGACTTGGGGTGTCTGGATGGGTTTTAATTTGATTCTGATGTTGGTCTACCCCACATGGATCGCCCCGCTTTTCAACAAGTTCAAGCCTTTGGAAAATCAGGAATTGGGCCTGCAAGTGACTGCACTCATGCAGCGCTGCGGCTTCGCTGCCCAAGGACTATTTGTAATGGATGGCTCCAAACGCAGCTCTCATGCAAACGCTTACTTCACAGGTTTCGGTGCATCCAAGCGCGTCGTGTTCTATGACACGCTACTTTCCAAACTGACCACCAACGAGGTTAAGGCAGTGCTTGCACATGAACTTGGCCACTTTAAACACAAGCACATTGTTAAAAGGATGGCCTCGCTGTTTGTGGCCAGCCTTCTGGGTTTTGCCTTGTTGGGCTATTTGAAGACTCAAGTTTGGTTTTATACCGGGCTTGGTGTGCAGCCCAACTTGAACGCAGCCAATGATGCGTTGGCATTAATTTTGTTTTTGTTAGTTTTACCAATGTTTGGTTTTTTTATCACACCCCTTGCAGCGCGCCTTTCCCGTCAAAATGAATTTGAAGCAGATGCTTATGCTGTGAGTCATACCAATGGTGCAGATTTGGCATCAGCACTGCTGAAAATGTATGAAGACAATGCGTCAACCTTAACTCCAGACCCGTTTTATGCCAGGTTCCACTATTCTCACCCGCCAGCGTCCGAGCGCTTGGCTCGAATCAGTGTCTAACCATTCAATAGGGACCAATACATGACTTCTAACTTAAAACCAAAGAACTGGACTGATCTCCCCAGGCGAGCTTTAAACGCAACAGAAATAGTTGCGCATCTCTCCAAGCTTCAAGGCTGGTCTCTGGCTGGCGACGGCAAAGATATAGCCATAGAAAAGACATTCACATTCGCCAACTATTACGAGACGATCTCCTTTGTAAACGCCGTGGCTTTTGTAGCACATGTGCAGGACCATCACCCCGCACTTTCGGTTCGCTTCAACAGCTGCGCAGTGGCGTTCAATACGCACGACGTCGGCGGGTTGTCGGACACTGATTTTGAATGTGCCGGGCGTGTAGACGCTCTTCTTTCCTGATGACTGCGTTTGAGGCCACACGTTAATGCAAAGAGCTAACTTGAACAAGGGTCTGATCGTAGCCAATTATGGACGCCACTTTTTGGTAGAAACCCCCGAAGGAAGGAGGCTCATCTGCCATTCACGTGGCAAGAAGAGTCAGGGCTTGGTCGGAGATCGAGTTCTGTGGCAGGCGACTGGTGATGAAGGAACAATTGAAAAAATTGATGAACGCAGCAATGTTTTTTATCGCCAGGACGAAGTTCGAACAAAATCTTTTGCAACCAATTTGGATCACATACTGATACTGATTGCGGCAGAACCCGAGTTTTCCAGTAGTCAACTTTCACGGGCCTTGATCGCAGCGGAGGCTGAACACATTACACCAATTATTGCCCTAAACAAGAGCGATTTGGCTGGTCCATTTACACGCGCCTGGGAATGGCTAAAGCCGTATCGACAGATGCATTACGGTGTATTGCCGCTTTCACTCAAAGCGTGTCCTGAAGCGGATAGGACTACGCTGCTTAAGCTGTTGAGCGGCAAGACAACGCTGGTATTAGGCCCGTCCGGGGCAGGCAAGAGCACGTTGATCAACTTGCTCGCGCCTGGCGCTCTAGCACTGACAGGAGAAATCTCACAAGCGCTGAACTCGGGAAAACATACAACGACCAGCACGACCTGGTATTGGGTGGATGAGGCGAAAACCACAGCATTGATTGATTCGCCGGGATTTCAGGAGTTTGGTTTGAATCATATTGATCCCGCTCAGCTGGCTGCCTACATGCCAGACCTCAAACCGTTTGTCTCCAAATGTAAATTTTACAACTGCAGTCACCTGCACGAGCCGGGTTGTGGCGTTATGGCAGCAATAAAACCAGATGGCAGCCCAGATGGAATCAGCGCCAATCGCTATAAAATATATAGCGACCTTTATGCTGAATTGAGTCAAACAAAAAGGTACTAAGGAACATACCGGAGAGTCGTTTTTTTGGTTGTTGACTCGCCATGCTGTGTCGATCAATGCAAGAAATATCTGTTGATTGACTTCTAGTTCCGCATAGTCAGTCGCTGTGAAGCACTTGCTACCCGAGCAAACGAGCCAATGTCAAAAGCGCCAATAACACCATCCACATAACCACGGTGCGCCACACCAAACCAACAATAACCGCTAAATGAGCAAGCGTCGGCTGCTGTGCTATCTCTGAATCAACCTGAGTCTGTGAAGTGTGCAACGACAGGTATCCATTATTTACGCCCTGAGCATCAGATGCACTTGGTGGACTTTCTAATCTAATATTCACTGCGCCGGCAGTTGCTGCCAAAATGATTCCGTCATTGTCGTCAAAACCAGCTGAACTGTAATTCCTCCAGCCATCAATGGCATCTTCAAAGCTGCCAACAACTGCAAAACTTATGGCTGTGATACGGGCAGGAATCCAATCTATAAAAGCCCAAGACGACTTGGCAATTTCTTGAAGAGAATCACTGACGGGTTGGTGATGGGCCGTACTTTTGTGATGCCAATATCGTATAACAAATTCACCCAATCGATAAAGCACGGCACCTGCTGGACCGAAGCCGAGCACAGCGAGTACCGAGAACCAAGTCAAAACACCAAATACATGACGATGTGCAGAAAGGACCGAGTACTCAATCACATGGCGAACAATTTCTCCCCGGGGCAAGGTGCTCGCATCGATCCGTTGCCACTCTGCCAACAATTCACGGGCCCGGTTTTCATCTCTGTCTGCCAGAGCATCTCGAATTTGGGTGAAATGAAAGCTGAATTGCCTGAAACCCAATGTGACGTATAAAACTGCAACACTCCACACAACAGCAACGGGCCAGCCCAAAAAAACATCCAACATCCAATAGATGAGCCATGAAGCTATAGTTGGTCCACCCACTGCGAAACCCCAAGCCAACCACCCATGAAGGGCCTTGCCGGCATCAAAGCATCGGCTACTCCATCGCACCCAAACCCGTAACGCAGCGTGAACTGAGTTAGTGCTTTTCAACGGGCGCGCCTGCTCAAGCAACAGAGCGAAGAGCACAGAGAAGAAACTCATGAAATGATCATAAAGGCAGAAACTATCAACTTAGCAACATCCGATAAAAGTTACGCAAAATTCCAGCAGTAGCGCCCCAAATAAATCGCTGCGTGAGTTGATCCTCATAGGGCATGGACAGCCATTCGCGCTTTTCGCCATCCCACTCCACAATATGCCGACGATGATTCGCCGGATTCATCAAAAAGTCCAAGGGCACCTCAAAGGTGTCGGCCACCTCAAACGGGTTTCTTGTTAAAGTAAAACCAGTCTCGACCAACCCAACAACTGGCGTAATGACGAAGCCAGATCCTGTCGAGTAATGGGGCAACTCACCAAGAACATGAATGTATTTAGCGTGCAGACCCACCTCTTCGTAGGCTTCACGCAACGCGGTAACTGTAGTGTCAAGGTCGTCCCCATCCGCCTTTCCACCTGGAAACGCAATTTGGCCAGAGTGGTTTGAGAGATGCAGTGTTCGCTCAGTCAACAAAACAGTTGGCCTGTCACGCATCACAATGGGAATTAGCACAGACGCCGGGGTAAGAGCCTTGTCTGAAAAACGCTTTTCAGCGACTAATTCTGGATGCCACACTGGCGGCTGGGCAAAACGCTGCTTCAGTGCCGAAGGTTGCAACAGATCGGCATGGATTGCGGGAAGGTGGTTATCCACACCAACGATCGGCACTTTACGGGGATCAAAATACGGTAACGGCCGCTGAGGAATGACGAGTTTATTTGCCATCAAAGGTCACGCTAAAAAAAAACCGCCACAAGCATGCGCTGGGCGGTTTTTTTTCACGGGAGGCGTTACGCGTTGGCAACAGCGACCGTAGTTTTGCGAGCTGGCAGTTTTTCTTTGATACGTGCCGACTTGCCACTGCGTTCACGCAAATAGTACAGCTTGGCACGGCGCACATCGCCACGGCGCTTAACTTCAATGCCGGCAATCAGCGGGCTGTACAACTGGAAAGTTCGTTCAACGCCCTCTCCACTGGAGATTTTTCTCACAATGAAGCTGCTATTTAGACCGCGGTTGCGCTTGGCAATCACAACACCCTCGTAGGCCTGAACCCGCTTACGGGTGCCCTCGACGACATTCACGCTCACGACCACTGTGTCGCCAGGAGCAAATACCGGGATAACTTTACCCAAACGAGCGATTTCTTCTTGCTCAAGAATTTGAATCAGATTCATAATTTTCTCATTAGATCTTTGGTGCACCTGTGTCGGAATTAACACAAAATATTTCTGTATTGCTACAGACCGGCCGCCTAGAGGATCTGGTTAGCCTTCTATTGTAACCCGAGTTGGAGCACGAAGCGGCTAGGGCAAGTTAGAAAGAAACACCTCGTCGACTGCACTCAATCGGCCCTCGACGCGCGCCTTCTCGATCAGATCTGGCCTCTCCCTTATTGTGAGAGCCAAACTCTGTTCGCGACGCCAAGACTTAATCTGAACATGATTGCCGGACAACAAAACTTGAGGTGCAAAGTGACCTTCCCATATTAGCGGCCGGGTGTAATGCGGACAATCCAGAAGACCATCCAACGACGGATTGAAACTATCCTGACTGTGGCTTTGAGCGGTATTGAGAACACCCGGCTGAAGCCGGGCCACAGCGTCCAGCAACGCCATAGCGGCAATTTCGCCACCGGAGAGCACAAAGTCACCGAGACTAATTTGCTCAGTCACATACTGGTCAATAAAACGTTGGTCCAGGCCCTCGTAGCGACCACAGACCAAAATTGCTCCTTCACTGTCGGCCAAACGCGCAATCGTTGCGTGATTCAATGTTTTCCCGACGGGCGAAAACAATATAACCGGCACATCTTCAGCTCGCTGCAACTTGATGCTCTCTACACATCTCGACAAGGGCTCGATTGTCATCACCATGCCTGGACCGCCACCGAAAGGCCGGTCGTCAACTCGCCGGTAATTGCCAGCAGCAAAATCTCTCAGATCAGACAATCTGACGTCTACGAGACCAGAATCAAACGCTCGTCTGGTGACACCAGTTGTCAGCAGGGGCTCGAACAAATTGGGGAATAGAGTAATGATGTCGAATCGCATCACACCAAGCTCAAAAATCAGGCTGCCAGTCTACCGAAATGCATTTTTTAGACAAGTCAACATCGTCAATGTACACCGATACAAACGGGATCATTCGCTCGCAAGGCTTCCTATCTTGCTGGTACTGAATCACCAGCACTGTCTGCGCTCCAGTTGATAGCAGCTCTTTGACTTGCCCTAAAACAACACTCTCTCTGTTAACAACATCCAACCCAATCAAGTCCACCCAGTAATATTCATTTGCCCCAGGGGACGGGAAAGTAGATCGCGATACAAATACCCTCGACCCCCTCAAACCTTCAGCGGCGCTACGGTCGCCAACGTCTTTGATGGATGCTACAACGAGACCAGAGTGCGTCTTGGCTTCGGCAATTTTGACTTTTACGACGCCTGAGAAGAGCTTTGCGCCCTTTTCAGGGGGCAACAAAAACCAAGACTTGGAAGAAAAAAGCGCTCCTGAATCAGCGCTGTAGGGCATTACCTTGAACCAGCCCTTTACACCCCAAGCGTCGGAGATCCGCCCCACCTCAACGGCATCCGCTGGGAGTTCGGATACCTCAAGGCTGGACGACATCAACAAACTCACGCGGCTTTTTTAGCCGCTTGATTTATCAGACGTTCGACTGTAGGAGAAGCTTGGGCACCAACGCCCCTCCAGTAAGTCAAGCGATCTTGGGCGATACGGATGCTCTCTTCAGTTGCAGTCGCAATCGGGTTGTAAAAGCCAATTCGCTCGATGAACCGGCCATCGCGACGTGTACGCTTGTCAGCAACAACAATATTGAAAAACGGACGCGATTTTGCACCGCCTCGCGCGAGTCGAATGACTACCATAATTTATCCTTTGGGGTGGCGGTTTTAAAATCCGCCATGTAATTTGAAGCATCAAATCCAATGCTTGAGACACGCGACATGACCACCCGGTCAGCGACACATTGGACAGCCTCCGATTATAACGTTTCTATTCTTGCAGCCATCATCTCGTACAGCACAGTGTGACGCTTCAGTCTCAGCCAGAATTGACTCTCGCGTGGTGGTCGATGAAACACCGCACCTTCAAAATTAAAATTTCCCTTGCGCCCAGCTCATCGAGTCCAGCAAATGCATGTCTGCAAGTCGGCTTCAGCAGGATCCCAACGATGGAAATAATATTTTTTATTTTGGTTAATTGCAGTTTGCTCAATTTTTACAAATCGGCGGCCGCGGGTTTGCCGACCTTTTTCGGCTGGTTTCTCAAAGCCTTATGATCGATCTTTGGCCTTTGCTCGGTCTATATCCTCCGCTTTGTATTTCACCCGACCAACGTAACTACTACGACTATCGCCAAAAAAATGAAAAATAAAACGATCGCTGCATGGCTAGCTTTTGTCGCTGGTCCCCTCGGATTGCACCGCTTCTATTTGTATGGGAAAAGTGATCTCCTTGGATGGCTCCTGCCCATACCAACAGCCTTGGGCATTTATGGCATTGAGAGAGTCAAGGAGAATGGACTTGATGACATGCTCAGTTGGATATTGATCCCGCTGCTCGGCTTCACCATTGCTGGTTGCGCCCTAACCGCTATCGTTTACGGATTAACGTCCCCCACGAGGTGGAATAGTCGATTCAATTCAACTGCAGCGCCGGATGCGGTTGCAGGCACGACGAACTGGGCCACAATTGGGGCAGTGGTTGCGGCACTGCTTATAGGCACCACAGTACTCATGGGTAGCATCACATTCAGTATTCAGCGCTATTTCGAGTTTCAAGTGGAAGAAGCGCGGAAAATATCACAATAATTCCTAATTCAAAGTTTGAACGCGCCACTCAGCGAAAGCTGAGTGGCGCATTTTAGAACCGAAATTAGCTAAGGGCAGTCTCGTTGATTGAGGCTGCAGCATCCACATAGTCTTTGACTCTATCAAAGTTGAGGTACTGGTATACCTTTCCA
>JAUXQA010000078.1 GCA_030683195.1 Rhodoferax sp.
TTTAAAAATTGGGGTTTGATTATGCTTGACCGGGACGGCTTTAGGCCCAACGTCGGCATCGTCCTGCTCAACCAGAAAAATCAGGTATTTTGGGGCAAGCGAATTCGCACGCACTCGTGGCAGTTTCCGCAGGGTGGCATTGATCGGGGTGAAACCCCTGAACAAGCCATGATCCGTGAACTGCATGAGGAAGTGGGGCTCTTCCAGGAGCATGTTCGCATTGTGGCCCGCACCCGAGACTGGTTGCGCTACGAGGTGCCGGACAGATATATCCGCCGCGATGCGCGCGGCCATTACAAAGGCCAGAAACAAATCTGGTTCTTGCTTCAACTGGTAGGTCACGATTGGGATTTGAATCTTCGGGCGACTGATCATCCCGAGTTCGACGCATGGCGTTGGCATGATTATTGGGTGCCACTGGACTCTGTGGTGGAGTTCAAGCGGGGCGTCTATGAGATGGCATTGACAGAACTGTCCCGCTATCTGCCGCGTAACGAACACAGAAACCGTTTTTTACGGCACGGTGCCCGCCCACACGACCAGGATATGGCCTACGACCTGATGCCCGGTGCGGGTTTTGAGTTGCCGCCAGGCGGCTCATTTGAGCCCCAACCTCAAGCGAGTTATGAACTTGGCACATCAGAAAAACGCCATGGCGCTTAAGCAACTGGCTTGGCTGGGATTCATACTGGTCGCGAGCAGCGCTTCTGCGCAACTTTTCAGCACGGACCCCCTGTGGAACGAGTCAGAGGTGCCGGCTCCACCAGCCTTCAGCAAAGACAAATTGATTCCGATCAACATGCCCGGCTATGTCTCGGTGCGACTGGGCATTGACCCCGGCGCTTTGGCAGTTACTCCCGATGGGGTAGTTCGGTACGTGGTGGTGGCCGTCAATGAGTCCGGCTCAATGAGCGCCATGTATGAGGGAATTCGATGTGCCAGCGGAGAGACTAAAACTTACGCCCGCTTTTCAGGCAATGGACCATGGATCTCTGCGCAAGATCCGCAATGGCAAGACCTCAATGGCAGTCTCCCCTCAAAACACGCTCTGGTTTTGGCCAGACAAGGCGTTTGCGAAGGCCGGTCTACGGCCTCAAAATCAGCTGCAAGTATTGTTTCCAGGTTGAAAGCCCCAAAACTTGACTACTGATTTGAGGGTTTCTCGGGCAGTTGGCCAAAAGAAGCCCATCTAAGCAGGCTTTCAGCGGGTCAGCACCAGATTATCCCGGTGCACCATCTCTGGCTCTGCTGCATAACCCAACAGTTTTTCGAATTCATTGGAAGGTTTACGGCAAATCAGTCGGGCCTCTGCACTCGCATAGTTGGCCAGGCCACGAGCCATCTCAGTGCCCAGGGAATCGCGAATGGCGATGACATCTCCGCGTGAGAAGTCACCCTCCACACCAACCATCCCGATGGGCAAAAGGCTTTTACCTTCGTCGCGCAACTTGGCTACGGCGCCGTCATCCACAGTCACCGAACCGCGCATTTGCAGATGATCGGCAATCCATTGCTTGCGCGCCTGCGTCTTCTGAGTTTGCGCGACCAGCAGCGTTCCTATCGGCTCACCCTGAGTCAGTCGCACCAGAGCATCCTCTTCACGACCCCAGGCGATCACGGTCGATGCACCCGAACCGGCCGCACGTTTGGCCGCCAATATTTTGGTGATCATGCCGCCACGACCGATGCTTGAACCAGCTCCACCAGCCATCGCCTCCAGCGCGGGGTCACCCGCCTTGGCTTCATGGACAAATTTGGCACTCAAGTCCTTGCGGGGATCAGCGGTAAACAAGCCCTTCTGGTCGGTCAAAATAACCAGCGCATCGGCCTCCACCAAGTTGGCAACCAAGGCCCCCAGCGTGTCGTTGTCGCCAAATTTGATTTCGTCGTTCACCACCGTGTCGTTTTCATTGATGACTGGCACAACGCCCAGCTTCAGCAAGGTGAGTAGCGTGGAGCGGGCGTTCAGGTACCTTTCACGGTCCGCCAAGTCCGCGTGAGTCAGCAAGACTTGGGCACTGCCCAAGCCGTTCTCACGCAACTTGGTTTCATACATTTGTGCCAGCCCCATCTGCCCCACAGCGGCAGCCGCCTGCAACTCGTGAATTTCATGCGGTCGACTGGACCAACCCAATCTCTTCATGCCCTCAGCAATCGCGCCGCTGGATACCATGATCACCTCACGCCCGCTGCGCACCAGAATCGACATCTGACGGCACCACTCACCGATAGCGACCTCGTCCAGGCCACGGCCGTCGTTGGTCACCAAACTGGAGCCAACCTTGACGACAATGCGTCTCGCATCACGCAAAGTGCTGTTAGCCACGGAAGTCATTCGGGATCAACAACAAAACGAGGATCGATCTCCTCAGGTGTTTGCTCGGCCGTTTGCTGGGCCTTGACATGCTGATAAACAATCTTGATCAGGGACTCACAACCCTCGCGGGTTAGCGCAGAAATCTCGAAAACCGGCCCCTTGAACTTCAATCGTTTCACGAAATCCTTGACCAAGGCAGCACGCTCCTCCATGGGCACCATGTCCAGCTTGTTGAGCACGAGCCAGCGGGGCTTGTCATAGAGAGCCGGATCGTATTTCTTGAGCTCATTCACAATCGCCTTGGCTTGGGCAACCGTGTCAACACCTTCATCAAACGGAGCCATGTCGACCACGTGCAACAGCAGACGTGTGCGCTGCAAATGACGTAAAAACAAATGACCCAAGCCGGCACCTTCAGAGGCGCCCTCAATCAGACCAGGCAGATCAGCGACCACAAAGCTCTGCTCTGGCCCAACCCGAACCACTCCCAAATTGGGGTGCAGCGTCGTAAAGGGGTAATCCGCAATACGCGGGCGAGCGTTCGAGATGGCTGAAATGAGCGTTGACTTGCCTGCATTGGGCATGCCCAGCAGACCCACGTCGGCCAAGACCTTGAGTTCGAGCTTGAGCTCGCGCTTTTCGCCCGGCCAACCCGGCGTTTTTTGCCGTGGCGCACGGTTAATTGCGCTTTTGAAGCGCATGTTTCCAAAGCCACCGTCGCCACCTTTGGCGATGGTGATCACTTCACCGGGCGTAATCAACTCAAACAGAACCTCACCGGTTTCCGCGTCTGAAATGATTGTGCCTACCGGCATTTTCAGGGTGATGTCGGCACCTGCAGCGCCAAACATGTCGGAGCCCATGCCGTGCTCCCCGCGCTTGGCATCGTGGCGCCGGGAGAACCGGTAATCCACCAAGGTATTGAGGTTGGAATCTGCCACAGCAAACACGTGACCGCCGCGCCCACCGTCTCCGCCGTTAGGGCCACCAAACTCTTTGTATTTCTCGTGGCGAAACGAGACACACCCTGCCCCGCCGTCTCCCGCCGAGATATCGATATAGGCTTCGTCAACGAACTTCATGATTTCTTTCCATTTCTAATTCAATGCGCTGTGTCGCTATTGCGCCATGCCGTAACAGAGCACTGTCTGTGCCGGTGCGTCTAACCTCGCATTGAACCAAAAGCGGCGTCAGACTTCACAAACGAAAAACCCCGCGCAGTGCGCAGGGTCTTGACTGAAAGTTTCTAGCAGTTTATGCCGAAACAACGCTCACTGTGTGCTTGTTCAATGCGCCTTTGACAGCAAACAAAACATTGCCCTCAACCAGTGAAAACAACGTGTGATCTTTGCCCATACCCACATTGTTGCCGGGGTGGAACTTGGTCCCGCGCTGGCGAATAATAATTGCGCCTGCACTTACCAACTCGCCACCGAATTTCTTGACGCCGAGCATTTTTGGCTTGGAGTCGCGACCATTTCGCGTAGAGCCGCCGCCTTTTTTCTGTGCCATGACCCGTTCCCTTTAAGCCGCAATTGCACCAATCAGCAGTTCAGTGAACTGTTGACGATGACCTTGACGTTTTTGGTAATGCTTACGACGACGCATTTTAAAAATGCTGACTTTGTCGTGCTTGCCGTGAGCCACAACCGTGACACTCACGGTTGCGCCGGACACCAAGGGAGTCCCGACCTTCAATTCTGCGCCGTTGCCGACTGCGAGAACCTGATCGAACACAATCTCTTGGCCTACGTCCGCAGCAATCTGTTCTACTTTAATTTTTTCGCCGGCTGCAACTCGATATTGCTTGCCGCCGGTTTTTATGACCGCGTACATGTTGACCTCTTCAATTTAGCTCCGGGAACGAATTTTCTCAGAGCCCGATATCATAACATGGGTGGTGCTTGACCAGACCCCGTCTTACCCCGCGCGAGAATCACGCTGCTTGGGCTTTCTATAATCGGGATTCACAATTTGGTACCTGTCTTGCAAGTTAACTCTTCCAACACCACCCCCTCAATGTCCGTTATCGCGCAAGATATGCACGAGGTTGACTTGGTCATTGCACGTCGGCTGGAGTCCGAAGTGCCGCTCATTGGCCAAGTTTCACGCTACATCATCGCCGCTGGCGGCAAACGATTGCGTCCGGCGCTCCTGCTTTTAACCAGCGGTGCGCTCGGATTTAGTGGCACGCAACGGTTCAACCTGGCCGCAGTCGTGGAATTCATTCACACGGCCACTTTGCTGCACGATGATGTCGTGGATGACTCTGCCTTGCGCAGAGGCAATGCGACTGCCAATGAAACCTTTGGCAATCCGGCCAGTGTGCTGGTTGGAGACTTCCTCTACTCACGAGCATTCCAAATGATGGTTGATGCTCAAGACATGCGCGTCATGGAGGTTCTTGCTGAAGCGACCAATGTGATCGCCGAAGGCGAAGTGCTTCAGTTGATGAACATGCACAACGCCAGCCTCGATGAGGCGGGTTATATCCGGGTAATCCGCTCCAAAACAGCTAAATTATTTGAATCCAGCGCGAGGGTTGGCGCGCTCTTGGCCGGGTGCACCAAAGACATGGAAGAAGCCTGTGCCACTTACGGTCAAGCACTGGGCACTGCCTTTCAGGTGATTGACGATGTTCTGGATTACACCGGTGAAGCGGACATCATGGGGAAAAATCTCGGTGATGATTTGCGGGAAGGTAAAATCACCTTGCCGCTGATTGCTGCAATGGAACGTGGCACGGCCGATCAACAAAACCTCATCCGGGAGGCCATCGAAACCGGTGGCGTTGCCATGCTGGACCAAGTCGTGCAGATCGTCACAACGACAGGCGCACTGGACGTTGCTCGAGAATATGCCACTCAAGAGGCGCACCGTGCAACCTCTGCCGCACGCCAACTTCCCGCTGGACCGCACACGACGTGTTTGATAGAGCTGTCAACGAGTTTGCTTGGCCGGAAATTCTGATGCCAAGCTGCAGATATGCGTCGAAGTTTGGCGCAGCCTCGTAACGCACTTCGATCTGAATGAAGGGATGGGAGATTCGAATTCGCGTAGTGGAAAAGAAAATTGGCGAAAGACCTCTACACGCGGACTAACCCCACAGACTGTCAGCCGGAAACAAGATACAGAAGCGGGCAATCAGCCCCAGGACGCCAAGCACACAGGCTTCTAGTGACGTAGTACAGTCTTGCTCTATGGCTGCTATCGACTCCACCTCTCGCGAATCTTCTACGACTGCCCTTCCAGGCTTGGGGCGCGCTCTTGTATTGGCTGGAAAACTGGGCCAAAAAGCCGCAGAAGAAATTTACCGCAAAGCGCAAACCAGTCGCACGAGCTTCATCGCCGAACTTACCGGCTCAGGGGTTGTTTCTGCATACGATCTGGCCCACACCATGTCAACTGCTTTTGCAGCTCCCTTGGTGGACCTTGATGCCATCAATCCCCTTCGGCTGCCCAAAGATCTTCTGGACGGGAAGATTTGCCAAGACTATCGAATAGTGGTCTTGAGCAAGCGAAACAGCCGGCTGATCGTGGCCACTGCTGACCCCTCTGATCAACAAGCCGCTGAAAAAATCAAGTTTGCCACTCAGCTGGGCGTCGATTGGGTCATTGCCGAATACGACAAACTGCTGAAACTGGTCGCTGCGAATGCAACGACCGCAGCTGAGGCCATGGACAACATCATTGGCGGCGGCGACTTTGAATTTGATGAACTTTCAGCAGAAGTCATCACGGACACCCCGGACATGTCGACCTCAGAGGTCGAAGATGCGCCAGTGGTCAAGTTTCTGCAAAAGATGCTCCTGGACGCGTTCAGTATGCGGGCCTCGGATTTGCATTTTGAGCCCTACGAACACAACTACCGAGTGCGCTTCCGGATTGACGGAGAACTAAGGGAGATTGCGTCTCCCCCCATTGCCATCAAGGACAAACTGGCTTCACGCATCAAAGTAATTTCCCGAATGGACATTTCGGAAAAGCGGGTTCCTCAGGACGGGAAGATGAAACTCAAGGTGGGACCGGATCGAGTCATCGACTTTCGGGTGAGTACGTTGCCGACACTTTTCGGCGAAAAGATTGTGATCCGTATTCTTGATCCAAGCAGCGCCAAACTGGGCATTGATGCATTGGGTTATGAGCCGGAAGAAAAAGAGCGGCTGATGGAGGCCATTGCACGACCTTACGGCATGATTTTGGTGACGGGTCCCACTGGCTCAGGCAAGACAGTGTCTTTGTACACCTGCCTGAACATGCTGAACAAGCCTGGCGTCAATATAGCTACCGCTGAAGATCCGTCCGAGATCAATTTGCCTGGCGTCAACCAGGTCAATATCAACGAAAAGGCTGGACTGACCTTTGCCGTCGCGCTCAAGTCATTTCTGCGCCAGGATCCCGACATCATCATGGTCGGCGAAATCCGGGATCTGGAAACAGCCGATATTTCCATCAAGGCGGCGCAGACCGGTCACTTGGTTCTATCGACGCTTCACACCAATGACGCACCCACCACCTTGACACGGATGCGCAACATGGGTATCGCGCCCTTCAACATCGCATCCAGCGTGATTCTGATCACTGCCCAGCGCTTGGCGAGACGCCTCTGCCCCAATTGCAAGACATCAATTGATATTCCCAAAAAAGCGTTGACTGATGCCGGCTACAGCGAAGACGACTTGAAATCACCTTGGGTTTCCTACCGCGCAGTGGGATGCACGATGTGCAATAACGGTTACAAAGGGCGTGTCGGCTTGTACCAGGTCATGCCGATCACCGAAGATATTCAACGTATTATTTTGCGCGATGGCAGTGCCTTGGACATTGCCCAACAAGCCAAACTTGAAGGTGTTCGCTCGCTGAGGCAAGCGGGTCTGCATAAAGTCAAGCTGGGGATGACGTCCCTGGAAGAAGTGCTCGCCGTGACCAACGACTAAAGCGAACCAAACGAGATACACCATGGCAACTGCACAGATCAAAAGCACCAAAGAATTCGTCTTTGAATGGCAAGGAAAAGACAGAAACGGGAAGTTGGTTCGTGGCGAAACCCGCGCTGCCGGCGAAAACCAGGTTCAGGCAGCCTTGCGCCGTCAGGGCGTCATGGCGACCAGCATAAAGAAACGCCGGATGCGAATGGGCAAGTCCATCAAGCCCAAAGATCTGGCGATCTTCACGCGCCAACTCGCCACCATGATGAAAGCCGGTGTGCCGCTGCTGCAAGCATTCGACATTGTGGGTCGAGGAAACCCGAACCCCAGTGTGACCAAGCTACTGAACGACATTCGCACTGACGTCGAGACCGGTACGTCCCTGAGCGCGGCGTTCCGCAAGTTCCCGATGTATTTTGACAATCTGTACTGCAACCTGATTGAGGCGGGGGAATCTGCCGGTATTCTGGATCAACTGCTGGACCGGCTGGCGGTCTACATGGAAAAGACCGAAGCGATCAAGTCCAAGATCAAGTCGGCGCTGATGTACCCCATCTCGGTTTTGATTGTGGCTTTTGTCGTCACCGCGGTGATCATGATCTTTGTGGTGCCCGCGTTCAAAGAGGTGTTCTCCAATTTTGGCGCTGACCTGCCTGCTCCCACGCTGGCAGTCATCGCCATCAGCGAGATCTTTGTCGCCTACTGGTGGTTGATTTTTGGCGGCCTCGGCGGTGGCTTTTACTTCTTTATGCAGGCCTGGAAGCGTAACGAAAAGATGCAGCATTTCATGGACCGCCTCATGCTGAAAATGCCAATTTTTGGCACGCTCGTCGATAAGTCTTGTATTGCCCGCTGGACGCGAACCCTCTCCACCATGTTCGCCGCTGGCGTGCCTTTGGTTGAGGCACTCGACTCGGTAGGCGGCGCCTCGGGGAATTATGTTTACCAGTCTGCAACCACGAAGATTCAGCAGGAGGTGTCCACGGGCACGGCGCTGACCGTGGCCATGACCAACGCCAATCTCTTTCCGTCGATGGTGCTGCAAATGTGTTCCATTGGCGAAGAATCCGGCTCCATCGATCACATGCTGGGCAAGGCAGCTGACTTTTATGAAGCCGAGGTTGACGACATGGTGGCAGGTATTTCCAGTTTGATGGAGCCGATCATCATTGTGATTTTGGGCACTGTGATTGGCGGCATTGTCGTGGCGATGTACTTGCCCATCTTCAAACTTGGACAGGTGGTCTGATGCTGGGATCGCCATGGTTTGATGCCTCTGTGTTGGGTGTTCTGGGGTTGCTGATCGGCAGCTTCTTGAATGTTGTCATTTACCGACTCCCCCTCATGCTGGAGGCGCAATGGAAGACCGAGTGTGCTGAGTTGTCAGGTCAAGAGGCCGCAAGCGCCGAGGCCTTCAACCTGATGACGCCCCGCTCGCGGTGCCCCAGTTGCGGTCACGCCATTCACTGGTATGAAAATATCCCGCTGCTGAGCTACGTGGCACTGCGGGGCAAATGCTCTGCCTGCGCTGCATCCATCAGGATTCGATATCCCGTGGTGGAGTTGACGACAGGCGCGCTGTTTTTTTACTGCGGCTGGAAATGGGGGCTGACACCGACTGCGGGTGTCTGGAGCGGCTTTGCAGCCGCATTATTAGTGTTAAGCCTGATTGACTGGGACACCACCCTGCTGCCGGATGACATCACCTTGCCCTTGCTCTGGGCAGGTCTGATCGCTGCAGCCGTTCAATGGACTTCTGTGCCCCTCTTGGCATCGCTTTGGGGCGCTGTGGCCGGTTATGTGTCGCTCTGGCTCATTTATTGGGCCTTCAAACTGATCACGGGTAAGGAGGGCATGGGGTATGGCGACTTTAAACTTTATGCCGTCCTTGGCGCCTGGTTTGGCTGGCAAGCCCTGGTGCCCATCATTTTGATGGCGTCCGTCGTTGGGGCGATCGTCGGAATTGCGATGAAGTTCTCTACGGGACTGCGGGAGGGTGGCTACGTGCCCTTTGGCCCCTTTCTCGGAGGGGCTGGACTCCTTGCCATGGTCTTCGGACCGGCTGCATTGCTTGGCTTTTTTGGGCTTTAGCCAATGAACTCACCCATTCGACTGGGCCTCACAGGGGGCATTGGCAGCGGCAAAAGCACTGTCGCAAGATTCCTGGCCGAGGCGGGTGCAGCCTTGGTGGACGCTGATGCGATTGCCAGAGAGTCGACCGCCCCGATGGGGCTGGCCATGCCCGCAATAGCGGATTTTTTCGGGCCTGATTTCGTCACGTTCACAGGTGCACTCGACAGAGAAAAAATGCGCCAGCTCATTTACAGCGAGCCCGCTGCCCGCAAGCAGTTGGAGTCCATCATTCATCCCTTAGTGAAACTGGAAACCGAAAATCAAGCTGCTCGTGCCACCAGCGCCGGGCACCGCTGCATCGTGTTCGACATACCACTGCTGGTGGAGTCAGGCACATGGCGCCGGCATCTGGATCATGTGCTCGTGGTGGACTGCACGCCGGAGATTCAAATCAAGCGGGTTTTGGTACGCAACCAATTGGCACGCGCTGAGGTTGAGAAGATCATTGAATCCCAGGCGACGCGCGAACACCGCCTGAGCGCAGCAGATATGGTGATTGAAAACGACCAACTTTCCCTGGAAGAATTGGCCCGAGAGGTCAATCAATTGATCCACGGCTTCGGGCTATCATCCGGGTAGAAATTTGTTTACCAAAATAATAGCGTGATCCTCTACGAATACCCCTTTAACGAACGCATACGAACCTATTTGCGGCTGGAGCACCTGTTTCTGCGGCTGACAGCGCTGGTGGCGCGAGATGAAGCTTTGGATCACCATTACGCGCTGACCACTATCTTTGAAATCATGGATGTCGGGGCGCGGGCCGACCTCAAGTCAGATGTCCTAAAGGACCTGGATAAACAAAAACACGTGCTGGACGGCTACCGGGGTAACCCAGCCATTGCTCAAAGCGTACTGATTGAAGTAATCGACCGCTTGGACAGTTGCCATCAGGCCATCAACAGTCTGGCGGGCAAAGCGGGGCACTCCCTGACCGAAAACGACTGGCTCATGAGTATTCGAAGCCGCATCGGAATTCCAGGCGGCACCTGTGAATTTGATCTGCCAGCCTACTTTGCCTGGCAACACCACCCCGCAGACCAACGCAGAACCGACCTGACCCGATGGATCGGCACGTTGACGCCCCTCGCCGACTCCATTCACATCCTGCTCAAGCTGCTGCGAGACTCAGGCACGCCGCAAAAAATGATCGCCAACGCAGGGCAATACCAACAAAATTTGCCTCAGGGCAGAACATTTCAGCTATTGCGTCTGGCGCTGAACCCCGCCTTGGGATTGATCCCGGAAATCAGTGGCAATCGGATGATGGTGTCCATTCGGCTCATGCGACAGGGTGAGGACGACAGGCTTCATGCCTGCGCCGACGATGCAGGGTTCGAGTTGGCCCTGTGTTCATGACCATGGAAAACTCACCTCAGCCCAAGCCCGAAAAACTGGTCACCTGCCCCACCTGTGGTGGCGACAGTGTGTACGCACCCTCCAATTTGTTTCGGCCGTTTTGCAGTGAACGTTGCAAAAATATTGATTTGGGCGCGTGGGCCAACGAAGACTTTCGGATGCCGGCCAAAGGGCTGCCCGAAGATCAGCTCACAGACAGTGACGGCGCATGAATATATAAGAAAACCGCCTCTAGCCGGCGGTTTATATGCTTATATACAGTCAAAATAAGTAGCATTAACGCAGTGCTTATTCATCGGCGAGCCACTCCAAAACTGGGACAGTGCCCGGCAAAATTGGCCCCACTTGAACGGGCAGACTCTGCCATGCGAATGACTGAGCCTCACGCATTTGCAATTCACCAACCCAGCTGAACACCTTGCAAAAATTCAGTCGCACCAAAGCGTGGGGGTAATCCACCATCGAGACTTTCCAGGGTGTCACAGGGCCGATGGTGATACCCAGTTCCTCAGTGAGCTCGCGAGTAAGTGCTTGCGCGACGGTCTCACCGGCTTCGAGCTTGCCGCCGGGGAACTCCCAGTAGCCGGCATAGGCTTTCCCAGGCGGCCTGGAGGTCAACAGAAAGTCGCCATCTGCCCGTATCAGAACGCCGACAGCCACATCAACCACTGCCCTGTCCGCTCCGCCCTCGCGTGGCAACTCAGCGTCGGCCACCAAGGGTACCGCCATCATGTCACCGCAGCGTGTCGGCCTGCGTAGTCACGGGCAAACTGGTACGCGACCCGGCCGCTGCGCGAACCCCGCTCCAAGGCCCATACCAGCGCTTCAGGCCGTGCAGCTTCAATCGCTTGGGGCGTGACTTCAAATGAGGATAACCACTGCGCCACGATCACCAGATACTCATTTTGGGTAAAAGGGTAAAAGCTGACCCACAAGCCAAAGCGTTCCGAAAGCGAAATTTTTTCCTCCACACCTTCACCGGGATGAACCTCGCCATCGTCCGTGTGGGTGTAAGTGAGGTTTTCCTTCATGTACTCCGGCAACAAATGGCGCCGATTGCTGGTCGCAAAAATCAACACATTGGACGTCGTCGCAGCAACGGAGCCATCCAGAATGGACTTGAGTGCCTTGTAACCGGGCTCACCATCTTCAAAGCTCAGGTCATCACAAAAAACGATGAATTTCTCAGGTCGATCTGATACGACGTCCACAATGTCCGGCAGGTCGGTCAAATCGGCCTTGTCCACCTCGATCAAGCGCAGGCCGGAAGCTGCATATTCGTTCAAACAGGCCTTGACCAGCGATGATTTTCCCGTTCCCCGGGCACCGGTCAGCAGCACATTGTTGGCGGGCTTGCCGGAGACAAACTGGAGGATGTTGCGCTGGATCTTTTCCTTTTGAGGATCAATTTCCTTCAAGTCCGACAGGCGCATGGCGCCAATATGGCGAATAGGCTCCAAAACACCATGACCCGAGCTTCGTTTGCGGTAGCGGTAAGCCACTGCGGCGGCCCAGTCTGGGGCCAACAGCGCTTGGGGCAAAACCGACTCGATGCGGGTGATAAGCTGCTCAGCCCGAGACAACAAATGCGTAAATTGCTCGTTCATGAGCGATAGTCTGCGTTGATCGTGACGTAGTCATGACTCAAGTCACACGTCCAAATCGTGTCATACGCGTCACCCCGGCCCAAGACCACGCACACCGTAATCTCGCTTTGCTTCATGACACGCTGGCCGTCCTCCTCACGGTACAAGGGATTTCGGCCGCCTTTCATCGCCACATGCACCTCATCGAGGTAGAGGTCAATGCCACTCTGGTCGAGATCGTCTATGCCGGCGTACCCCACCGCAGCCAAAATACGGCCCAGATTTGGATCACTAGCGAAGAAAGCAGTCTTGACCAACGGGGAGTGGGCAATGGCATATGCCACTTGACGGCACTCGGCCTTCGTTTTACCGCCCTCGACCTTGATGGCAATGAACTTGGTAGCCCCTTCACCGTCCCTCACAATGGCTTGAGCCAGTTTGCGTGCCACTTCAAGCATGGCCAGTTTGAGTGCCTGACCCTCCGGGCTGTCCAGGGATTCAATCGGGGCATGAGCCGCCTTGTTGGTAGCAATCACCACAAACGAGTCGTTTGTGGAGGTGTCGCCGTCCACCGTGAACCGATTGAATGAGCCGTCTGCCAACTCAGTCGCCAACTGATGCATCAGCGCCTGACTGATACAAGCGTCAGTCGCCAGAAAACCCAGCATGGTCGCCATGTTGGGCCGAATCATGCCGGCGCCCTTGCTGATGCCGGTGATGCTCACCCGGGTGTCACCGATCATCACCTGCGCACCAAACGCCTTGGCGATGGTGTCCGTGGTCATGATGCCTTCGGCAGCACGCAGCCAATTGTCTTCGCGCGCATCGGCCAAAGCGCCATCGAGACCCGCTTCGATGCGATCCACCGGAAGGGTTTCCATGATCACGCCAGTCGAAAATGGCAGCACCTGATTGGGCGCCAGGTTCAGCTTCCCAGCCAGCGCCGTACATGTGCGCAAGGCTCGGGCACGACCATCTTCGCCGGTGCCGGCATTGGCATTGCCCGTATTGATGAGCATCGCCCGAATACCACTTGGGCTGGCAATGTGCTCGCGGCAAATCTGCACGGGTGCGGCGCAAAACCGGTTTTGGGTGAAGACGCCGGACACTGAGGCGCCTTCGTCGATCAGCACCACCGTCAAATCCTTGCGGTTCGCTTTTCGAATGCCGGCTTCTGTAACGCCAATGCGCAGACCCCGGATGGAATGCAGTTCGGACGGGTTGGGTGAGGGCAAGTTAACAGCCATGTTTCTGCTCGATTTCAGTCCAGCTTGCCGTGGCAATGCTTGTATTTTTTTCCGCTACCGCAAGGGCAGGCTTCATTGCGGCCCACCCGAGGGAACTCGTCGGCCAAGGATACTGGAGCCCTCTTGACTGTTTCGGCATCCACAATGGTTTCAACTTCACCCGTTTCAGTGGGCGCTGTGTAGGTCACATTGGCAATTCTCTCACCGCGTTGTTCCAGGTCTTCCGCCGCTTCTTCCAGCTGCTCATTGGACTGAATCTTCACCGTCATGAGTATCTTGGTTACCTCGTTTTTGACAGCGTCGAGCATTTGGCCGAACAATTCGAACGCCTCACGCTTGTACTCTTGCTTGGGCTGTTTTTGAGCATAGCCTCGCAAATGAATGCCCTGACGCAAATAGTCCAGTGAACTCAGGTGGTCGCGCCAATTGGTATCAATGCTTTGCAGCAAGACCATGCGCTCGAACTGGGTGAAACCGTCGCCACCCACCTGCGCGACTTTGGCATTGAACACTGCGTTGACTTCATTTCGAACCAGCTCAAGAAGATCCTCATCCGTGATGGCGCTGGCTGCGCTAACCTGTTGCTGCAACGGCAAAATAACCTGCCATTCATCGGCCAGGGTCTTTTCCAGGGTTGCAACGTCCCACTGCTCCTCCACCGATTCAGCGGGCACATATTGACGTACCAGGTCCTGGAAACAGCCTTCGCGCAGGGAAGTGATCTGACCGGCCAAGTCTGTGGCGTCGAGAATCTCATTGCGTTGCTGGTAGATCACCTTGCGCTGGTCATTGGACACATCGTCGTACTCCAACAGTTGCTTTCGCATGTCAAAGTTACGCGCTTCAACCTTGCGCTGGGCGCTTTCAATACTACGCGTCACGATCCCCGCCTCAATCGCCTCGCCGTCCGGCATTTTGAGACGATCCATGATCGCTCTTACCCGGTCACCGGCAAAAATGCGCATGAGTGAGTCATCCAGACTCAGGTAAAAGCGGGAAGACCCGGTGTCGCCCTGCCGGCCAGAACGGCCACGCAATTGGTTATCGATGCGTCGCGACTCATGACGCTCGGTCGCAATGATGCGCAAGCCACCCAATGCCTTGATTTGCTCATGGTCCTTTTGCCATTGGGATCGGATGGCATCGACCTGCGCTTTTTTCTGGTCAGCGCTCAAGGTCTCGTCGGACTCTACCGCGTCAAGCGCTTGACTGATATTGCCGCCCAGGACGATATCGGTACCCCGACCTGCCATGTTGGTGGCAATGGTGATCATTTTGGCGCGACCCGCTTGAGCAACGATATCCGCTTCACGAGCATGCTGCTTGGCATTCAGAACCTGATGAGGCAACTTCTCTTTCTGCAGCAGGTCAGCAATGATCTCCGAGTTTTCAATAGAGGTAGTACCAACCAGAACGGGCTGTCCGCGCTCGTAACACTCACGGATGTCTGCAATAGCAGCCTCGTATTTTTCACGTGTTGTTTTGTAAACACGGTCAAGTTGATCGACACGCTTGCTCGGACGGTTCGGCGGCATGACCACAGTTTCCAGCCCGTAGATCTCCTGAAATTCATAGGCCTCGGTATCAGCGGTACCCGTCATCCCCGCCAGCTTGCTGTACAAGCGGAAGTAATTCTGAAACGTAATGGACGCCATGGTCTGGTTTTCAGGCTGAATGCCCACCCCCTCCTTGGCCTCGACCGCCTGGTGCAAACCTTCACTCCAGCGACGCCCCGACATCAACCTGCCGGTGAACTCGTCCACGATCACCACCTCGCCCTCTTGCACCACATAGTGCTGATCACGGTGGTAGAGGTGGTTGGCACGCAAGGCGGCGTAAAGATGGTGCATCAACGTGATGTTGGCGGGATCGTAGAGCGTCGCGCCCTCTGGAATCAATCCCAACTCAAAAAGAATCTTCTCGGCACTTTCATGGCCTTGCTCGGTTAGAAAAACCTGACGGGTCTTCTCGTCCAGAGTGAAGTCACCTGGCTTGGTGATGCCTTCTCCCGTTCGGGGATCTTCCTCGCCCTCTTGTTTGAACAACAAGGGGACAACCTTATTAATTGCGAGGTACAAATCCGTGTGGTCTTCGGCCTGGCCGCTGATGATCAACGGCGTGCGGGCTTCATCGATCAAAATCGAATCCACCTCGTCCACAATCGCGTAATTCAGGCCTCGCTGCACACGGTCGGCAGCCTCATAGACCATATTGTCACGCAGGTAATCGAAACCATATTCATTGTTGGTGCCATAGGTGATGTCAGCGCGGTAGGCCGCCTGTTTTTCTTCACGCGGCATGTTGGGCAAATTGATGCCCACTGATAAACCAAGGAAGTTGTAGAGCTTTCCCATCCATTGCGCATCACGGTTGGCGAGGTAGTCATTCACTGTGACCACATGCACGCCTTTGCCTGTCAATGCGTTGAGGTAAACAGGCAGCGTGGCCGTCAGTGTCTTGCCTTCGCCCGTCCCCATCTCGGAGATCTTCCCGTTGTGCAGAGACATCCCACCGAGCATCTGCACGTCGAAATGGCGCATTTTCATCACCCGCTTGGAGCCCTCCCGCACCAC
>JAUXQA010000082.1 GCA_030683195.1 Rhodoferax sp.
GAACGATCAGTTTTTGGCAAGCGGGAGCCCCGCCGCCTGCCATTCGCTGACACCATCGAATGTCTTGCGCGCCTGGTAGCCATGCGCTAACAGCAGCTTTACCGCCTCATCTGACATCAGACAAAACGGGCCACGGCAGTAAGCAACGATCTGCACGTCGCGCGGCAGTTCAGCCAGGCGCTGGAACAACTCGGACAGCGGCAATGAACGCGCATTGGGCAGGTGTGCAGTGTCAAACTCGTTCTGTGGACGAACATCAAGCACGATAACCTCGCCACGCTTGGCTTGGGCCATCAGTTCCTTGCGACTCACGCTGACCAGGCGGTCAGGGGCGGACATCATGTCTTGTAGCGCCATGCGCAACTCGATTAAATGTTCTTCAGCCACCTGGCGCAGGTTCACACCCAGCTGCGCCACATCGGTACCGCTAAGGCGGTAATAAATACGCTTGCCATCGCGGCGGGTTTGCACCAGCCGGGCTTCCTTGAGTGCTTTCAAGTGTGCGCTGGCGAGCTTGTTGTCAATGGCAACATCGGCAGAAATAGTCTCAACGGCTTTTTCACCCTGAGCCAACATTTCCAGAATTTCCAAGCGCTTGGGGCTGGCGAGGGCCTTGCCCACGCGGGCAACTTGCTCATACAGGAGGTCTTTGAGGAGTCTATTGTTCATCGTGTATATTCTAATGATCGTTAGATTGAATGCTTAAGATCCGGCGCAATGGTTTGTATTTCTTGGGTGGAGAAAACATGGAATTTGAACAGTTTGTGATCTCAAACGAGCCGGCCATCAGGATAGGCTTCTTTGTCGGTGTCTTTGCAATCGTCGCGGCTTGGGAGTGGCTGTCACCCCAGCGCCGTCTCACGGTATCGAAAGCAATGCGCTGGAGTAGCAACCTGGGGCTGGTCTTACTCAACACCGTGCTGCTTCGCCTGATGTTCCCTGCGGCAGCAGTTGGCATGGCGGTGTTCAGTGCGGCCAACGGATGGGGCTTGCTGAATCACTTTAGTGTCCCGTTCTGGGTGGCCGTGCCTGTGGCCGTGGCCGCCATGGACTTTGTGATTTGGTTGCAGCACGTCATGGTGCACGCGGTCCCGGTGCTGTGGCGGCTGCACCGTGTGCACCACGCAGACCTTGACTACGACTTGACCACCGGCGCGCGCTTTCACCCCATCGAGATGGGGCTGTCCATGCTGATCAAGATCGCCACCATTGCCCTGCTTGGGCCGCCCGTATTGGCGGTGGTAATTTTCGAGGTGCTACTGAATTCAGCGGCCATGTTCAACCACGGCAACATTCGCCTGCCTGCCGGGTTAGACCGGGTGCTGCGCTGGGTCATCGTCACGCCCGACATGCACCGGGTCCACCACTCGGTTGAAGAGGATGAAACCAATTCCAACTTTGGATTCAATTTACCCTGGTGGGATCGATTGTTTGGCACCTACCGGGCGCAACCACGTGCAGGCCAAGTGGGCATGACGATTGGTCTGCATGGCCACACCGATCCGCGCGAGGTAGCGCGCCTGGATGGCATGCTGCTGATGCCGTTCAGGAGTGACATGGAAGTCTATGCCATCAACCGCCGGACCTGGTCTGCAAAAGAAACAAAAAAAATTGACGTGTAAATTCAATCGGGCGTGGATCAGGCAAGCCTTGACCAGCCCCCTGCACGACCTCCAACGATGGCATCCGCAATTCATGCAGTTCAGTACATACAAGCATCTCTTTGCTATTTTTTTCTCGCTGGCCCTGCATGCGCTGGTGTTTTCGCTGGCCAGCAACATGCAGTTCGGCTTTGTCGGCAAACCCGTCAAACCCAAAGCTGAGGCCACAGTCATCTTTTTGGCGCTCTTGCCGCCGCCTCAGAAAAGTACGCCCAAACCTGACCGTCCCGCCGCACCCATCAAAGCAGCCCCTGCTGTTGCACCTGAAATTCAGGCGCATCAAGAACAAGCTCTCGCGCCGCGACAACCGGCCTCCCAGGCCGCGCCCCCAGCGCCAACGGCACAAGAGTGGGACTTTGCTGCCAAGTACACACTCAAAAACAGCAAGGGCTACCGGCATACTTGGGGTCAGCAGGTGCGCAGCCTGATGGGTACCGCTGTCGAAGGGCCAGACCAGGGACTGGTCCGGTTTCGGCTGGAAATTGCGGCTGATGGCACATTGACCAAGCTGGAAACGCTTTGGAGCACCTCCACGGTGGCCGAGCAATTGGCCCGCAAGGCGATTGAAAACATGCCGCCTTCACCGCCAACCCCGACAGGCAGGCCGTTGATCTTTGAAAAAACCATTTCCTTCTCGCCCTTCGCGTCAGACGGCACCCCGACCTACAAGGACGACTGCCTGCCTGACCCGCCCGCGTTTCGCAACCCATTTGCCTGGGACGGCACATCCCCTCAAGTTCGGGTGGAGTCGAAACCTGCTGAAAAGCTTGACCCGCAGGCGCTGGAGGAATGCCTCAGACAACTGCCGCAAGACACTATTGAGGGGGAAAGCGCACAAGACCAAAGGCTGCTGGATCAGTGGGGGTACAGAAAAACTGGGCGGTGAAAGATTTTTTCAGCAGTTGGCTGGTACTCATGCCAAGTGCCGGATTGGGAATTTTTTATTTTTATAAACCTACTGTCACCGTATTGGCGTCAGTGGCTACCGTGTAAAAGAAGCATCTGAACTTTGCATCCACCCGATGCTTCAACCACGCAAGCGAAAAAAAACCCGGCTCATGGCCGGGATTGAAGCGGTTTGACGCGCCCCGTGCAGGGAGGAAACACGGGAGATGTAAAACACCTGATTAGATTATGCACAGGTCAAGGCTGCAGAAAAGTTCGTGGACTGCAGCGAAACCGTGTGGGAATTTATCGATAGTGTGTACTGGTGCCATTCAGATAACAGCTTTTTGCGTCTGAATAGACCAGCCTACATCACCCTGAACCGGGCGATCTCATTGGTGAGGTGATGCGCCTGGTCGCTGAGCGACGCGGAGGAGGCGCTGGTTTCTTCCACCAGGGCCGCATTTTGCTGGGTGTGCGAGTCCAGCTGATGGATCGCCCTGACGACCTCGTTCACCCCGGTGGCTTGTTCTTGCGTTGCAATGGCGATATCGCTCAGGATTTGGTTGATTTGCTGGGCGTTGGTCACCATTTCGGTCATGGTGTGGCCCGCGCCCTCGACGATTTTGGTGCCTGCGGAGATGTTTTCCACGCTGGTGGAAATAAGCTGCTTGATCTCGCGAGCGGCCTCGGCACTGCGACCAGCCAGGCTGCGCACCTCAGAGGCCACCACGGCAAAGCCCCGCCCGGACTCGCCGGCGCGCGCGGCCTCCACAGCGGCGTTGAGCGCCAGTATGTTGGTTTGGAACGCAATGCCGTCAATGGTGCCAATGATGTCGCTGATCTTGCTGGAGGAGGTGTGGATGTTGTGCATGGTGGTGACCACCTCGGCAATGATTTTTCCGCCTTTTTGCGCGACTTCAGAGTTTTCATTGGCCACCATGGCGGCTTTCTGGGTGCGCGAGGCGGTTTCACTGACCTGGGTGCCGATTTGTTCCACAGCAGAAGCTTGCTCGCCCAGGTTGGAGGCGGCATCTTCTGTGCGGGCAGACAGATCCAGGCTGGCCCGCGAGACTTCTGCGCTTGTGCTGGCGAGTTCGCGGGCGGAGTGGCGAACGCTACGAATCAACTCGTGCATCGAGTTGTAGACCTTGTGCAGTTCCAGAATCAGCATGGCGGGCTCGTCTTTGCCCCAGGGGGCCACAGGCAGGTTGCGCAGGTCACCTTCGGCCATCTCGTTTAAATGGTGGCTGATCAGTGCCAGGCCGCCCTTGTTGACTTTGTAGAAGGCAATAAACACGTAGCCAGCGAGCAGCAAGACCGCCGCAAAGATGCTGCCCACCCACCAGATGCGCTGCATTTGCTGGGCGCGCAAGTCGTCGATGTAAATGCCGGAGCCCACCAGCCAGCCCCAAGGCTCAAAGCCTTTGACGTAGGAGATTTTTTCAACCGGCTTCTCCATGCCCGGCTTGGGCCACATGTAGGGTACAAAGCCTTGCCCGTTTTGGCGCACCATGTCGGCAAAACCCACAAACAGGGCAAAGCCGTTGGGATCTTTGGTGGCGCTGACATTTTTGCCATCGAGTTCGGGCCGGATCGGGTGCATGACCACGTTGGGCACCATGTCGTTGATCCAAAAATATTCGCTGCCGCTGTAGCGCAGCTTAGAGATGGCTTGTTTGGCCGTTTGCTGGGCCTGCTCGCGGGTGAGTTCGCCACTGGCCTCCCGGCTGTGCGCCCAGACCATCACCCCATGTGCGACCTCCACGTGCTCGCGGGTGGCGTTTTTTCGCTCCTGCATGGACTGGTCGGTCTGGTTTTTCATGAGCCACACCAGCAGGAACAGCATAGGCAGCAAGAACACCAGGGAAATAAGAACTGCTTTGGACCGGAAACCCAGGTTGCGCATCAGCACTACGCCAGGTGTCCAAATTCCGTGGGCTTGTAAAGGCGAGGCGATGTGCTTGCTTAAATTGGTCATCGGGTCCCCTTTATTTGAATAAATTTATGCCGCTGCATCATAGGTTTAATAAATTTGATCATCAAAAATTGAAATCAACAGCAGAAAACGAGTGGTTCAAGATCACTTAAACATCGCAACACACAACGCAATTTCGCCCCAGATCCTTTGCCCGATACAAAGCCTCATCAGCGCGCGCAACCAGGAAATCCGTGTCTGCGCCGTGCACAGGGTAGACGGCAATACCGGCAGAAAGTGTCACTTTAAGCATGGCATCACCCACATGGATATCGGTTTGGGCGAGTTCAATGCGCCATGCTTGAACTCGCAGAAGCGCCTGTTCAGGCGACATGCGGGGCAATGCAATCAAGAATTCTTCGCCGCCATAGCGACAAACTATGTCGCTCTCTCTGGCACTTTGGATAAAAATGGCAGAGATGGTCTTGAGCACCTCATCACCAACAGCATGACCATAGGTGTCGTTAACACTTTTGAAATAGTCCAGATCGATCAAAACCAAGGCCAGGGGATAGCCTTCTCGATGAGCCCTGGACAACTCGCGCGGTAAAGTTTCCTTCAGATAGCGCCGGTTGTACAGGCCAGTCAGGGGATCGCGTATGGCTTGCTCTTGCAATAACTGTTGCAAGTCAGCTACTCGTTGCCCATCCTTTTTTGCCCGACCAATCAAACGAAACAGGAAGCCACCCAGTAACAGCGACAAAACAAGAAAGCTGCCAGCCATGGCCAAGGTCCGATTCGCCTCGGTCGACCAACCTTCAAAATAGGCCTCCTTAGCCACCGCGACAACCACCACGAATGGCGCCAACGTCAGACGGCGAAAGGTCGCTATGCGAGAGTACCCGTCCGCTCCAATTTCTGCGTGGTAAGTGGCCGCAGGCGTGCCATCTTCAAAAATCTTTCGAAATTCGCTGGAGATGGCGCTGTTTCCCACTTCGCCCGCTGGCTTATTCGCAATGGCAGGCACACGAGCAATCAATCCAAGATCGTCATCCCGCAAAATAAGAGATCCACCGGGTCCAAGGTTAAACTGTGAAAGGATTCGCGCAAAGTAGTCGACCTCGATGGGTGCTGAAACGACGCCGGCAAAGCGTCCATCAGGATAGTTGTAGCGGCGCGAAAAGCCAACAATGTATTTTTTGGAGACGCGCCCGACGAGTGGTTTGGATATCTGCAAGCGATTGTCGGAATTCTCCCTCAGGAAATTAAAGTAATCCCGGTTCGCCCAGCTAGCCCGGTCCTGCTTACTCAAACCGTCGCCCAGTATGACGAGGCCATCGGCACGCGCCACCCGGAATCCTTCCGCCGCCGACAGGCGTTCTTTCTGACGGGCTAAAAACTCATTCATTGCGAGTTCATCAAGACCTCTGCCAGCCAGTTGACGTTCAAGCTCGTCCACCACAAACTGCAAAGCGAGATCAATTTTCTCAATGGTGTTTGAGATGTTCTGATCAAGCGCATTGGCAATATTTTGGGTCAGCGTTTGCGCGCGCTCTTCGTAATGATTGCGGCTGATGTAGAGTGAATTGACTGACAGAACAATCACCAGTCCGTTAGCGCAAATCAGACCCACGACCAGCATTAGTCGGAGTCGCTGTGAGAAAGTCATCGTTGTTGTTTTCGTGGATTGACGGTAATCAATGCGGCTTTGCACCAAGTGCGCAACTTGGGGAACTTTGTCAAGACTCCCAAGGGATGGTCTGAATAACTCACTGGAAACTGGCGTAGTAAGTCATTAGTTTTCAGATCATGGAATTTCACGAGAAAACTCCTGCAATTCGCTCGTTTCTTCGGCCGGTTTGGGCGTTTTGAGCACCCTGCAGGGCACTTGCCCGGTTTTCGGGCGCACTCATGCCCAAGACCTCATCAATTTACCGCGTGCCATCCACAAGTTGGACAGCGCAAACAGCGTGAACCATTGCTGCATGAAATGAATGCGCAGCATGGACGTCAACGAAAAGTGGGGTCTGCCAGTCTTGCCTTCGGGGTAGTAGGGGGCAATGAGTTCGACCAAGGCAGCCCATGGCACCACTTGATCCATCTGGTCCAGGAACACTTGCTTGCGGGATTTCTTCGCGCTGAGGTCGAGGTTCAAGGTGGCTTGTTTCATGGCCTGTATTTTCTCAGGTGGGGCTTACGTCAAGCACACAACTGGGGGAGTTATGCAGAGTTTCCCTAATTTGACATAACCCCTAGTTGCGTAACCAGTGACGTCACAGCATCGAATGTCAGTTTGCCGGCAGGCGCTTTAGGAGGTCCAATGGCTCTTGAGCACGCGAATCACGCGTCGGCAGCTTTGCCAACGCGCGATAAAGCGTCGTTCTCGACACCCCCAAATTTTTGGCAACAACTCCAACTTCGACTTTGGCTGCCAACAGAGTCCTTGCGGACTCCAGCTTGGATGCATCAAGCTTTGGCTTGCGCCCACCAAGACGACCCCGGGCCCGCGCAGCGGCTAGCCCGGCGTTGGTCCGTTCACGAATAAGTTCACGCTCCATCTGCGCCAGAGCTGCCATGACGTGAATGAAAAACCGGCCGGCGGTCGTGCTGGTGTCGATGCCATCAGTCAGACTTCGAAACTGCACCTCGCGCTCCTTGAGCTGGTCAACGAACTCAATGAGACCCTTCACAGTCCGCCCGAGTCGGTCCAGTTTCCAGACCACCAATGTATCGCCCGGACGCACGTAAGCCAAAGCCTGAGCAAGCCCTTCTCTGTTTGTGACCGTTCCACTGAGCTTGTCGCTGAATAGTTGCTCACAGCCAGCATTCGTAAGCGCGTCGGTCTGTAAATCCAAATTCTGATCGTCTGTCGAGACCCGCGAGTAACCAACTAGCATCGCCACCTCTTTATGTTGCAAAACTCAAACAGAAGTATAGAAGTGATACATAGAAACCGCTACAGAGAATTGGAACGTTAAACAGCAATGTTTCGGAACTTTTTTAGCAGGTCCCGGTAGTGTTGCAAAAACGGTGGTTTGTGGGACTACTTGTTTGAGTACGAATCAGTAGCGGATTTACAGATTGCGTCAACTGAAGGAGCGTCTGGCGGAGGCCTGCAAAGCAGCGTTAAGAGCCAGTCACCAGTTCCCGGTATTGGGAATTCCAATGTCAAGATTATTGTGCTTGGGCGGAAGCCTTTCGTAGCAGACATTGCTTTATAAACACTTGCGTTCGCTAAATCGCAGCGCATCGACCACGCGTGAGAAAGCTGGAGATGGCTGTCGCCTGCTTGGATAGTAGAGGTAATAACCTTCAAATGGCGCACACCAGACCAGCAGAACGCGCACAAGCCGCCCCTCTGCAATGTGTGGTGAGAACTCTTCTTCCGGGAGATACGCAATGCCTAATCCTTCAAGCGCCGCGAGCACGATGTGGGGCGTGCTGTTGAGTACCACCTGGCCATCCACGCGAACATTCAGCTTCGCGCCTCGGCGCTCAAAGTCCCAGACGGACAACCCACCATGCGTTGGAAAGCGCATATTGATACAGCGGTGCGCCACCAAGTCAGCTGGTTTCTTTGGCGCGGGATTCTTGGCAAAATACGTAGGTGAGGCCACCGCCGCCATGCGCAGCTTCGGACCGATCGGTACCGCAATCATGTCCTTGTCAATGGTGCCGCCTATGCGAACGCCTGCGTCGAAACGATCCGCCACGATGTCTCTGAAGCCATAGTTGATGTCAAACTCGACCTTGATGTCGGGGAACTCTTTCAACAATGGGACGAGTTTCGGCAGCAACGTCGTGCGCACGATGTGATCACCACAGGTGATCCGCACGGTGCCAGCCGGCTTGTCACGCAGCTCCGTCAATACGTCCATTTCCGCTTCGATCTCATCGAAACGGTGGCCGATGGCTTGCAAAAGCCGCTCTCCGGCCACTGTGGGCGACACACTGCGCGTGGTGCGTGTGAGCAACCTGATCTCAAGTTTTGCCTCCAGGCCACTGATCGCCTGGCTCAGTGCGGATTGGGTCACGCCCAGCAGCGCCGCAGCGCGGGTAAAGCTGCCTTCCCTTGCCACCGTGACAAAGTACAAAAGATCGTTGAGGTTTCGTTTCACCATGGCGCATTTTTACATGGCTCACATGGCCTATTCATTAGTCTGACTAATAAACGCTTTAAGCATTCATCAGCTAGTCAAGGCAAGCTTCTTTTGGGAAGATCACATCCATGTCATCCCAAATGGAGATTTAACTATGACCAAGCAAGCATCCGACCGTCGAGAATTCCTTAAGACAGCTGGCACCAGCGTGGCTGCGCTGGGCGTTCTGTCAGTGGCTGGCAGCGCCGCTTTTGCGGCGGGCATCCCACCCGTGCCGAACCTGTCCCATGGTGCCAATAACTTCTTTAAGAGCGAGAAAGTGACCGCGCAAAAAGTGACTTTCAACAACCAGTACCAGATGAAGATTGTCGGGAATCTTTTCACGCCCAAGGGCCTCGATCGCCATGCCAAGCATCCGGCGATCATCGTCGGACACCCGATGGGTGCGGTCAAAGAGCAAAGCTCAAACCTGTATGCACAGAAGCTGGCAGAACAGGGCTTCGTCACACTGGCCATCGACCAATCGTTCTGGGGCGAAAGCGCGGGTCTGCGTCGCAACGCCGTTGCACCTGACATCTATGCTGAGGCAATCAGCGCAGCGGTGGACTACCTGGGCACCCAGTCGTTCGTGAACAGGGCGCGCATCGGTGTCCTTGGTATTTGTGGCAGTGGCAGCTTCGTCATCAGCGCTGCCAAGATCGACCCGCGCATGCGGGCCATCGCGACGGTCAGTATGTACGACATGGGCGCAGCCAACCGCAATGCGCTGAACCACTCGCAGACGCTTGAACAACGCAAGCAGATCATCGCTGAGGCGGCCGAGCAGCGTTATGCGGAGTTCACAGGTGGCGCAACCAAGTACACCGGTGGAACTGACCATGTGTTAAATGAAAAAACTCATCCTATTCAACGCGAGTTCTTTGACTTTTACCGCACGCCACGTGGCGAATTCACACCTGTGGACTCATCGCCCGAAGCAACGACGCACCCCACGCTGACCAGCAACGTCAAGTTCATGAACTTTTACCCGTTCAACGACATCGAGACGATCTCGCCGCGACCAATGCTGTTCATCACGGGCGACCAGGCGCATTCCAAAGAGTTCAGCGAAGAAGCCTACCGGTTGGCAGGTCCCGCCAAGGAATTGGTGATCATTCCGGGCGCGGGCCACGTCGACCTTTATGACCGCGTCAACCTCATCCCTTGGGACAAGCTGAACGCGTTCTACAAGAAGAACCTAGCCTGAACACGCCTTTCATGACAGCACAAGCAGGTGGGGCCACCGCAGTGGGTGGCCCAGTTTGGGGTCAATCGGCGGCACAGCCTGCCAGGTGGGGTGGCGTCTTCGCCATGGCGCTGTGTGTTTTTGCACTGATTGCATCGGAATTCATGCCGGTCAGTTTGCTGACGCCCATGGCCCACGATCTGCGGGTCAGCGAAGGATTTGCCGGGCTGGGCATCGCCATCTCCGGCGCCTTCGCGGTCCTGACCAGTCTGTCGATTTCGGTGATCGCTGGCAGCATGAACCGCAAGACACTCTTGATGGGGCTGACGGCGTTGATGGCCGTCTCCGGGGTGGTTGTCGCGCTGGCGCCGAACTATGCGGTGTACATGGTCGGTCGGGCGCTGATCGGGGTGGTCATCGGCGGGTTTTGGTCCTTGTCGGCGGCCACCGCCATGCAGTTGGTGCCGTCCAACCAAGTGCCGCTTGCTCTGGCCATCTTTAATGGCGGCAACGCGCTAGCGATGGTGATCGCCGCTCCGCTGGGCAGCTACCTGGGGTCGGTCATCGGCTGGCGGGGTGCATTTTTTTGCTTGGTGCCGGTGGCGTTGATCGCCTTTGTCTGGCAGTGGATCAGCCTGCCGTCCATGCCGACGCCGGCTCGCCCGGCGGGTTCCAGCAACGTCCTTAGACTACTCAAAAATCCAGCGGTCGCTATGGGCATGCTGGCTATTAGCACCTTCTTCATGGGGCAGTTCATTTTTTTCACCTATCTGCGACCCTTTCTTGAAATGGTGACCCGTGTGGATGTCCCCACGCTGTCGCTCGTGTTGCTGACGATTGGTGTTGCGGGATTCATCGGCACCACGGCTATCGGCATGTTCCTTAAATGGGATTTTTACCGCACGTTGATAGGTATTCCAATCCTGATGGCTGCAATCGCCGTGGCACTCACCCTCTTTGGCAGCCAAGTTGCCTTGGTGGCGGCACTGCTAGGTCTTTGGGGACTGGTTGCAACTGCGGCACCGGTAGGCTGGTGGTCCTGGTTGGCAAAAACATTGCCCCAAGATGCAGAGGCGGGCGGTGGGCTGATGGTTGCCGTGATCCAGTTGGCCATCGCATTAGGTTCATCTATTGGCGGCCTGCTGTTTGATACGAGCGGATACCATGGTACGTTCGTTGCAAGCGCGTTCTTGCTTCTGATCGCAGCTTTCCTGACCTTTCTGACCGCACGTACGCCAACGCCACGAACGGCCAGAGCCACCTAAAGAGCAAGGAGAAATGCCATGACCATGAGCAGCCTCGTAGCCCACCAGGTTGACCAACGTGCCTTTGTCAAGAAAATCACTCATCGCCGAACTTGGCATGGCTTGCGTGGCCTCAGCCTGGTGCTTAGTCTTCTCGTGCTCGGCGGTTGCGAAGCCGGCCAGCCGTCGGCAACAGGTCCAGCCACCGTGGTCGCCGCAAATACCGGCACGGCCGCCCTACAACCGGAGGAATCGCACATGTGGATGACTGTCGGCGAACGT
>JAUXQA010000098.1 GCA_030683195.1 Rhodoferax sp.
TTCAAGACCGAGCCGGCGCTGACCTACGTGCGTGACAAGCTTGGGCCAGACTACCTGCGCGCGTTTGACCTGGACTGGCATGCCCAGGGCGTCATCAAGCCGGCCGCCAGCTCCGTGGCCCTTGGCGCAGGAGACTGGCAGCAGCTTGACAAGCTGGCGCGCATCAGCAGCGCTGCGCTTGCCCTGGCGGGCTTGCCGCAGTTTGAGGGCAGCAATGCCTGGGCTATTGCCGGCAGCCGCACCGCCAGCGGCAAACCCATGCTGGCCGGTGACCCGCACATCGCCTACTCGGCGCCTTCGGTCTGGTACGAGGCTCATTTGTCTGCGCCCGGCTTTGAGTTGTACGGACACCACCAAGCGCTCAACCCCGCCGCCTTGTTGGGCCACAACACGCAATTTGGCTGGACACTGACCATGTTCCAGAACGACGACATGGACCTGATCGCCGAGAAGGTCAACCCCGCCAACACCAACCAGGTCTGGCACAAGGGTCAATGGGTGGAGCTGCAAAGCCGCACTGAAAAAATAATGGTCAAGGGCACGGAGCCGGTCACGCTCACTCTGCGGCGATCACCACACGGCCCGATCATCACCGACGCCTTCAAGAACAGCCTGGGCACCACGCCCGTCGCCATGTGGTGGGCGTTTCTGGAAACCGAAAACCCAATTCTGGATGCCTTTTATGAACTCAACAGGGCCGATACCCTCGCCAAGGCCCGCGCAGCGACCAGCAAAATCCACGCACCCGGGCTCAATATTGTGTGGGGCAGCGCATCCGGCGACATTGGCTGGTGGGCGGCAGCCAGGCTTCCCATCCGCCCAGAGGGCGTGAACCCCAGCTTCATTCTGGACGGGAGCACCGCTGAAGCAGACAAACCGGGCTTTTACCGCTTTAGTGACAACCCGCAGGAAGAAAACCCGCCGCGTGGGTACATCGTTTCGGCCAACCACCAGCCTAAGCCCAACAGCGGCGTGCCCGTACCCGGGTATTACAACCTGGCTGATCGGGGCCAGCGCCTGGATGAGCGCCTGCGCGATGACAACACCAAATGGGATATAGCCGCCAGCCAGACTTTGCAGCTTGATGTGCAAACAGGCTACGGCCCGCGCCTGCTGGCGCCCCTGCTCAATGAATTGAGACAGGTCATCACTGACCCCAAAGAGCGCTCGCTTCTGGAGAGCCTGGCCAGCTGGGATGGCAGCTATGGCGAGCGCAACATCACCTCCACCGTGTTCAGCCAGTTTCTCTACGAGTTGGCTCGCGGCGCCATGGCCGACGAGATGGGCACAGTGCAGTTCAAGAACCTGCTGGAAACCAGGGCCCTGGACAGCGCCCTGCCCCTGCTGGCTGCTGACGCCACCTCCCCCTGGTGGGACAACAAGGACACCCCTGCCCTTGAAACCCGCGCCGATACCTTGAAGGTCATCTGGCGTGCCACGATGTCACACCTGCAAACCACCCTGGGCAGCAGCCCCACCTCCTGGGCTTGGGGTAAGGCCCACACACTGACCCACGGCCACCCGCTGGCCGCACAAAAGCCGCTCGACCTGCTCTTCAACATTGGTCCGTTCGATGCTCCCGGCGGGCGCGAGGTGCCCAACAACCTCAAAACTGACATTGGGCCGGCCCCTTGGGCCGTGGGTGTCGGCCCCTCAACCCGCAGGATCATTGACTTTGCCGACGCCACCAAAGCGGTGGGCATCAACCCGGTGGGCCAAAGCGGCGTGCTGTTTGACCGCCACTACCGCGACCAGGCCGACACCTTCATCAAGGGGGGTTACGTGCCCCAGCACATGAGCGATGCGGACGTGAAAGCCCACACTCGCAGCAGGTTGACGCTGACGCCACCCAAGTAATGCATGATCGCGCTCCCCGAGGCCTGGGTAAATCGAGGCATCCAAGACGCCAGCGGCACGCTTCCTGCTTGCATGGCACCCACCACCTTTGCACAGAAAGAACACCATGGTCAGACTGAAATTTTCGATTGAACTGAATTACGAGATCACCCATCCCGGGAGCGATTTCATTTTCAACATCCACGCCGCACAAACGCCCCATCAGACTGTGGTGACTGAGGCACTCACCCTCAGCCAGCCCCTGGAATCCAGCCTGTATACCGACCCGGCTACCCACACCCGATTTTTGCGACTCAAAGCCCCTGGCGGGCCGTTGAGCGTGCGCTACGACGCCACCATTGATCTGGACCACTACACCGCCCAGCCCGATCAACTCCTGGAAGTGCCCGTGGCCAACCTGCCCGGCTCGGTCTTGCCCTATATCTATCCCAGCCGCTATTGCCAGTCAGACCGGCTACTGCGTTTGGCGACCAAGGAGTTCGGCCAATTGTGGCAAGGCTACGCGCGCGTGCAGGCGATTCGGGACTGGGTCCTGAACCGGGTCACCTTCCAGTCCAACACCACCACCGGCATCACCTCGGCGGTGGACACGCTGGTCGAAGAAGTGGGCGTATGCCGTGACTTTGCTCACCTCATGATTTCACTGTGCCGCGCGGTCAACATCCCGGCCCGTTTTGCCACCGGCATTGACTTTGGGGCCGATCCGATCCTGGGGCCTACGGACTTTCATGCCTATGTAGAAGTCTATGTAGGCGACCGCTGGTACCTGTTCGACCCCTCGGGCGTGGCGATTCCAATGGGCTTTGTGCGCTTTGGCACCGGGCGGGACGCGGCAGACGCGGCGTTTGCCACCATCTTTGGCGGCGTGGTCGGGGCGGCGCCTGTCATTCAGATTGAAGCCATTCCGAACGCCCAAGGGGTGCTGGTGATGCCGCACCATGTTCCCTATGCCCTGTCAACTGACGGGCAACTGCTGCGCACTTGAGCGCACAGTCAGAAAGCCGCGCGGCCTAAACCCGCGGCGGCACGGCCTGCAGGAGGTCGCACAAATGGGTCAACGTCGAGACCGTCAGGTGCGGCTGGGCCTCATGCGTCCAGTCGTGTTGTTCGCGGTTGAGCCACACGGTTTGCATGCCGGCGCCTAAACCACCGATCACGTCCAGCGCAGCATCGTCGCCAATGTGCAAGACCTCGTCAGCCGCCACACCGACGCTATGTGCCGCTGCATGAAAAATCCGCGCATCCGGCTTGCCCACGCCAAAGCCTGAGGCGCTCAAGCCCCCCACAAAATAATCACCCAAGCCCACCCGTACCACATCGGCATTGCCATTGGAGAGTGCCACCACCGGCCAACGGGCCGCAAAAAAGCTCAGCGCGGGCAGCACATCGTCATACAGATCCACGCGCATGCGCTCGGCAAAAAAGACTTCAAAGGCGGGTTCGGCCAGACTGGTGTTTTCACCCGCCTGTTGCAAGGCATGGCGAATGGACTCGCGCCGCATCGCGCTCATGTCGTGGCTGATGTGGGGCTGGGTCAGCTCCACATGTTGGCGCACCTTGAGGCGGGCCTGCGGGTCACCAAAGACAGCCGCGGCGCCCGGGGCTTCCTGAGTCAGCCAGGTGGCCAGGGCTTTTTCGGCCCGCCCGATGATGGGCCAGATGGGCCACAAAGTGTCGTCCAGGTCCAGGCTAATTGCCCTGATTTTTAAAATATCCAGCATAGGTGGGAGAGAATACCGCATGACCTTACTCAAGTCCCCCTTCGCCCCAGAGCCCCCGTTTCAACACGGGCAAACACCCCGCACCGCTGTGCTTTTTTGCAACCTCGGCACCCCTGATGCCCCCACCGCCTCCGATGTGCGCCGGTATCTGGCCGAATTTTTGAGCGACGCACGCGTCGTGGAAATCCCCCGCCTGATCTGGATGCTCATCCTGCACGGCATCATCCTGCGTTTTCGGCCTGCCAAATCGGCCGCCAAGTACGCCAGCGTATGGACGCCCGAGGGCTCGCCACTGAAAATCTGGACTGAAAAGCAGGCCAAGCTGCTGCAAGGCTGGCTGGCCCAACGCGGGCACGATGTGCAGGTGCGCTACGCCATGCGCTACGGCAGCACCTCCATTGCCTCGCAGCTGGATGCACTCAAGGCCGCTGGCACCACCCGCGTGCTGATCATGCCGGCCTACCCGCAGTATTCAGCCACCACCACCGCCAGCCTGTTTGACGCTGTGTACCACTGGGCTGAAAAAGTGCGCGCTATTCCTGAGCTGCGCTTTGTCAACCATTACCACGACGACGCTGGCTACATCGGCGCACTGGCCGCCAACATTCAAAAGCACTGGGCTGCCAATGGTCGGCCGGACCTGCTGGTGATGAGTTTTCATGGCGTGCCCGAGCGCACGCTGCACCTAGGCGACCCTTACCACTGTGAGTGCTACAAGACGGCACGCCTGCTATCCGAGAAGCTGGGCTTGAGCAAAGACCAGTTCAAGGTCACGTTTCAGTCCCGCCTGGGGCGCGCCAAATGGCTGGAGCCCTACACCGAACCTAGTCTGATTGCCTTGGGCCAGGCTGGCGTCAAGCGGGTGGACGTGGTGTGCCCCGGCTTCACCAGCGACTGCCTGGAGACGCTGGAAGAAATCAATATGGAAGCGCGTGAGGCGTTTTTGCATGCCGGGGGCAAAGAATTTCATTACATTCCCTGCCTGAACGACGACCCCGCCTGGATCACCGCTTTGTGCGCGGTCACCGAGCAGCATTTGTCGGGCTGGCCCACGCAAACCCCTGTGGATGCTTCGGCACTGGCCACCTCACGGGTGGTGGCGCTGGCTCTGGGCGCCAAGCAGTAGCTTGGACATCGGCCCTACCGCTATCAATTTGGATATTCAATACCAATCGATACGCCGGCTAGAAGCCTATTTTTAATAAATAGGGCCGCTTTTTCATCCCAAAGCCTCCAGTAACGACAAATCAGGTTTGGGGGGGCTGCACAGCAGTCTGGTACAGCACATTCGCACGCGTCAAGTGATCGTGCATCGCCTCGGTGGCCGCAACAGGGTCGTTGGCGGCTATGGCTTCAAAGATGCGCTGGTGCTCTTCCAGCGTGATTTGCTCTGCCCCGGGCGCCCGAACAATCGTCTGGTGATACTCGCTGGCCCAACTGAACAGCGCCTCGACGATGGCCGGAAAAATCGGGTTGCCCGCAATGTTGGCGATCTCGCGGTGAAACATCATGTCGTTGTGCACAAACAAGTCAATTTCAACCAAGGCGGCCCGGTGGTCGTCCAGCCGCTGACGCAAACGGGCGATGTCATCTGGGGTGGCACGCTCAGCGGCCTGGCGGCACAAGCCAGTCTCCAGGAACAAGCGCGCGTCTTTCATGTGCCCGAGCATGTCGGGCTGCATGCGCAACAAGTGCTGTGCCCCGCCCGCAATTTGCTCGATTAACAGGTCGGCGGTGGGCACCACCACACGCGCCCGCTCGCCATGCAGGATCTCCACAATTCCCGAGCGTTCCATGGCCTGCATGGCCTCGCGCACCGCCGGGCGGCCCACGCCGTAGGCTTCCATCAGGTCCCGCTCCGAGGGCAATTGGTCACCGGGCCCCCATTCGCCTGCCCGTATGCGCAGGAGCAAGCGGTCCAGCACTTCATGGTAGATTTTTCGGCGCTGTATGTGTTCAATAGTCATGTAAAAGAGGATACCGCAGGCGCAGCGAGCCGACCTACAGTGTGCCGTTGAGCACCCGGCCAAAGAAATCGGCTTGCCCCATTTGCCCGCCCTTGAGCACCACTTCCATGCCGTCCATTCGAGCGGTGTCGGACCACACCCGACACAAGGGCGCACCCGGCACCAGTTGGGTACTCAAGGTGAGCGCCGTGATGTCCAGCGCACCGGCCACGGCCCCCGAGCTGTCGCCACCCGCAATGGCCAGCCGCCGCACTTGACTGCGAAGCACCACCTGGCGCATGGTCTCCGCCAAAGCCTGGCCGACCTCCTCGTTGGCTTCAGCCAGCGAGAGGCCGGCTGCCTGCGCATGAGCTGCAAAACCAGTCACCGCCGGATCATCTGGCCCGGCAGCCGAGTAGACCAGTGGACTCTGGCCGCTGCGCAGCGCACTGACCGCCACACTGACCACCTTCTCGACTTCTGCAGCGCGCCGATCAGCCTCCAGCACGGCCGCCACGTTCAGCCGTTCGGTCACGAAGCCGTGGCGGGAAGCCCAGTCAATTTGCGCTGCGGTCACGGGCGAACAACTGCCGCTGACTGCCGCAATGACCGCCACTGGCGTGGTTTTGGGCAATGCTGGCGCCTCAGGCAGTAATCCCGACTGGCGCCAGTGGGCCACCAGCGCGTATTCCAGGCCAGAGGATGACGCGCTAAAGACTCCCGGCCCTCGGTGCTCCCACACCAACCGGCCAGCTTCGGCCAGCGTTTCCTCGTCCATCACATCCAGCAAGACTACCGGTGTGTCGTCACCCATGGCCGCTTGCAGCGCAGCGTCGCCCTGCCCGTTTTTGAGGGTCACCAGATTGATCAGTTCAACCCGCCGGCCGGTCTGCGGCCCCAAGTGAAGGCGCAGGTCGGATTCCCCCATGGGGGTCACCGGATGACGTGACATAGTGGGGTGGCGGTCCAGGCGATGCACCTGTGGGCCCACCGCCGCAAACAGGTTGCCAAAAGCTTGGTAGCGCCCCAGCCGGGGCACCCCGACGATAATCGGGCTCCAGAGTCCGGCACTGTGCTTCACTCCCAGGTCAATGGCCTGACCAATGGAGCCACGCTGCGCGCTGGAGTCAAACGTCGAACACACCTTGTACTGCAAAACCGGCGCCCCGAAGGCGGTGAGGCTGCTGAAGGCCTGCGGCAGGTGCTCGCCCATCCAGGCGGGGGTGTGGCCGCGCGCGGTGCCGGCCAAACCGATGCAGCGCATGTGGGCGAAGCGCTGGACGCACGCCAGCGAGGGTGTCTTGAGAAACAGCACGGTGGCCACTCCCGCTGAGGTGAATGCCTCCATGACATCAGTGGACCCTGTGAAGTCATCCCCGTAATACGCCAGCAGCGGGCCTGGGGGAAGTTCATGGGGTTGGGTTGTTGTGTTCATCATGCGCATCACCAAAAGGACAGTGCCTGGTTCAATTCGGCATGGGTGGCAGCGTGGTCCCCGATGTTGACGCCCGCCACCGCGGCGTCCCAGGCCTGACGCATGGCGGTCACGCCAGCGGCCACGCCGCCCGGGTGCCCGAAGATACCGCCGCCGGCTGCAAAAATGAGGTCGGTGCTGCCCGTCACCGCGTAAGTGGCCGCAGCCACCAAACCGGTCTGGCCGGAACTGAACACCGGCATGGCCGCCATCGGCGCATGCGACCACAACGGCCGCATCACGGCCGCGGCGGCGCGGGCGACGTCCGCATCACTCTCGCTGAATTTGTTGCCCAAGCCATTGACATGCAGGTGATCGGCCCCGGCCAGTCGCCAGAGCTGCTGCCAGGGCGCATAGTCCCAGCCCACCGCCGGGCTGCGGCTCAGGTAGCCCCAACCGTTGCGGTGCGCATGAATGGGCAGCGCGCTGTGGCGGCGCAATTCCCGCAGGCCCACCAGGCCCACCGAGTTAAGACTGACCATGACACAGGTGCCGCCCAGCGACAGCACCAGGTCATGGCGCCTCTTCATGTCGTCGAGCTCCCCCGTGAGGTTGAAGGCAACCATGGGTTTGCGACCGAGGCGCTGCGTGGCCTCATTCACCTCGCGCATCACCGCGCGAACCCGCTCGTCAAAGGGGCAATGCGGCCCGTCCGCCTGCAACTCGTCGTCTTTGATGAAGTCAATACCGCCATTGAGCAGTTTGCGGACCTCCGAGGCGGTTTGCTTGGGGTTCAGGCCCACGCTGGGTTTGATGATGGTGCCAATCAAGGGCCCCTGATCCACCCCCGCCAGATGCCGCGTGCCGGCAATACCGAAGGCCGGCCCCGGGTAAGCCTGCGCAAAGGCAGCGGGCAGCCGCAGGTCCGTGATGCGCAAGCCGGAGACACACTGCAACTCAAATAGATTGCCAGCCACCGTGGCCATGACATTAGGGAGTGAGGCCCCCATGTTGCCGATGGACCACGACAGCTCCAGCACGCAGCGCGTGAACCGGGCACCGGGCTTGTAACGACCCGGCAGGCTGGGCTCATTCACCGTGTCGAGAATTTCAAGGCGCTCGATCCGCGCGCCGCTGCGCTGTTTAAGCTCGGGTGTTTCGTTCGCCAGCGCCAGAAAGGTGCCACTGGACTGTTCGCCGGCGATGATCTCGGCCGCCCGCAACGGGTTCTCGCTGGTCTCCAGCCAATAAGTGGCATGGATGCGGTCAGATGGGGAGTGGGTAGGTGTGAGCATTTAGTTGGGCCCGAAGGTGGGTGCGGGCAAGGGGTTCACCACCGGCGTTCTGGGGTAGACCGCGTCGCGCAGCGCCAGAGAAATGGAGGGAACGTATGTAATGAGCGCGAGGCAACCCAAAATGACCAGCACAAACGGCAGCAGGTGGGGCACGATGCGGTCCAGCGAAATCTTCGCCACCGTGCACGCTGCAAACAGGTTGACGCCAAATGGCGGCGTGATCATGCCCAAAGCGAGGTTGACGATCATGATCATGCCGAAGTGCACCGGGTCAATGCCAAAAAACACCGCCACGGGCACCAGAATGGGCGCCAGCACAATGATGGCGGCCGAGGTTTCAATGAACATGCCAATCACAAAGAGCGCGGCGTTCACGCCCAGCAAAAACCAGACCGGTGACTGCAACATGTCCTTCAACCCCAAGCCAATGGCCTCGGGAATACCTGCACGTGTGATCAGGAACGCAAACAGGCCCGCAT
>JAUXQA010000119.1 GCA_030683195.1 Rhodoferax sp.
CGAGTCGGGGCACGGTCTTGCTGGGTCTGACGGAGTCCACGGAGTACAAAACGGCCAGCGACACCAAGCTGAGCGTGGCGCTGGACTACCTGGGCTTGTTGGGACGCCCGGCCGAGCAGGTGGGCTTTGATCACTGGGTGAGCATGCAAAGCACGACGGTGCCTGAGGTGACGGTGGTGGGGGGCTTTATTGCGAGTCAGGAATACCATGACCGGTTTTTGCCCTGAGTTAGGAAGTAGGTCTGTGGCAGTATTTAAAAGATAGCTGCAGGCCCAATTGGTCTAATGGTTAGAGGGGTAGATCTGTTGTTTATTTGGTGGGTTAACCAAATAAATTCTTGCGATCCCACAAGATATAAAGGGTTTGCTTCTAACCAAATAGCAGCAAACCCTTATATTCATTGGTGCCGGAGAGATGAATCGAACACCCGACCTTCTCATTACGAATGAGTTTCGGTAAATAGTTGGCATGAGTATACAACACTCAATGTTAATTAAATCAACGACTTATGCTGATTTAAGCGCTTTGAACTGTTGCAGGTTATCGCTAATTTTTGCTGTCACTGTGCCAGGGCTGTGCCAAGGAACAGCGCTGGGGTAGGCGCTTAGCCGAACTTATTCAATCCTGCTCAGCGGTATCCCTGACTACCAGAATCGCAGTTTCATGTTCCTCAACTTCATAGTCAACCTCTGCACCATAGCCGTCTACTGACAAATCAACTTCAGGTATGAATCGTGAGTGCGCCTTCTGTAGGTAAGCTTTCGAACTGTCTCGATCAGCCTCATATGAGAGTTGCTGATTGATGAAGTCGAGCTTGGACCTGGCATCGTTAATTACATCTGCCCAGCTCTTGACCCATACTGTAATATTTTGCTCCGCATCGTCATAGACCTGCCCCTTGGGTTTGTCGCGTTGATTCGCCTTCTTCTTGGCATAAGTGTCCAGATCGTTTGAAATTGCCAGGAACGTCCACTTTGCAGGCACACCGCGGAAGCGCTCATCTCCGGCGACGGCGATTGCGTACTTCTCAATTTGGGTTAGAACGTCCGCATCGATTTTTTTCGTGGGCCGCTTCAACTCGACTATCAAGTAGTCGTACTCGCCACTTCGTGGCTGCGAGGCCTTACTGAGCATCAAGTCCACACGGCCCTGTTTGTCATCACCAACAAGCACCGGCCCACCATCCTCCCGTCTTGGTCCCAGTGTCGCAAGGTGTTTGTGTAGAACCTCTTCAAGGCGTTGTTCAGTTCCCGCAAGGGTGAATTCCTCGTGAAACAACCACGCCTCGTTTTCTAACATTTTGTGAAGCTGATCCCTCTCAAGCAGTTTCTTTTTGCTCTCTTTGCCGAAAACCAATGCGTCCAACGCTGTTAAAAAGTCAAGTCGTCCTGCTACGGTTTTTGCTGCGCTGATGATCGACGACAAACTGGTCTTTCCTAGTAAGGCTGCAAGATCGTCTTGCTCGGCTCGTTTCAATCCCAGAACCTCACTAATGATCGTCTGGACAGAATCTGGATTCTCGCGAACCGCATGTGCGAGGAGTTGAAATGTGAACTTTCTTGACTTGTGATCTGCCTCCTCGAAAGATGGCAGGTAGCTCTGAACATTGACGGCCAGAATGTCGAATACTTGGCGCTCAGCAGTTTCCACCGGGTCCAATTCCGCCTTTTCTTCGAATGGATAAATCTTCTCATCCTTCCACTTCTTGACCACCTCACTTTGGTTCTCGGAAAGGCGCTTTCGAAAATGGGCTTTCAGCTTTCCCTTGGCATTCCCCATCACAGTCTGAACATCGGGGTGCAAATCGGCAAGAACCAAGGCGTTTGTTTTATCCAAGTCACGGAAAAGCTCGGATTTGACATATGCGGTGAACTCGAATCCTGGTGCCCGGACTTGTGGGCCTACGGGGAGAGCGTGCAAAGCGACCCCACTTGGGTCACATAAGTGCAGTGTCCGCTCCGTCGGAACCTTCCATTCGATTACTGACAATGTCACCGGGACGATGCGACCGTCAACTGTTCTTACTGAATCAAGGCGGATGTTTGTGGTGCTGAGTTGAGCACTGCTTGGATCAACTGTGTCGCCGTCAAAGGTCAGTCGAATGTCTGGGTATTCGGTCAGATAGGCCGCGTAAGTTCTAGCCAATTCCATCAAAGTCGAGCCGTCTCGTAATGACTTGAAGTCGTGGCGCATGTTATTGATTACGACCTCGGTGCCAGATTTTTCGGTGTTCGCTACTTCAACTGGCTCAGTGACTTCAAAGTCTTCGATAGTGTTGATGTGTCCAACAATTCGGTAGGAATAGGTCTTTCCATCCAACTTGTAGTATGTCGTCCATTGCACTCGCTCGCCAATGGCAAATGCCTTAAATCGCCCCTTGCCATTCTTTCCATGTAACGCGCGGCCCGACTGCTTGTATGTTTTCTTCTTCCATGACTCGCCCAGCCCACCAAAATATGACTCAACCTGTTTCGGGTCGATGCCGTATCCGAAGTCGCGTACACGCACGGATTCCAGACCGTCCATATCGTTGAGACTGACTGATACCTCCACTTCGTTGGAGCCAGCATCAAACCCGTTCCATATAACCTCGGAAAGCGCAGCGATGGGTTTTGCGGCAACCTGAGACTCGATGAAGTCCCGTTTCGCCGTTACATGTACTTTGGCCATTTATTACCTCGTGGATTACAGCGTGACTGTACCGCCTCCGAGACCGAACCATGATTTATGTGACCAAATTTGCGGCGGATTCATTTAACAGACGAATTCTTACTGCTCGGTGTGTTATCTAGTGGGTAAATTGATCCCACCTATGGATGACAACTTGGTTGGAAATTTTATGCAACTGCTGCCACCTTGACCTCGCACCGCGTGCCGACGCCGCCGGGTTCGCCGTGCTTTCGAACTTCGACGCAATCGCAGACAAGTGCGTTTCGGGAGCCGGGGCATGGCACACTGATGGCACAGTTGCATGTGCTTTAAGTTGAAAGAGCTCATCGGGGGCTTCCACTCGCGCACTCTCAAAAGCGAGCTTCCTCAGAGGGAAATCGGTCTTTCCAAGATATAATCCGTCGATTAGCCGGTGTAGCTCAGTCGGTAGAGCAGCTCATTCGTAATGAGAAGGTCGGGTGTTCGATTCATCTCTCCGGCACCAAAAAATTCAATGAAATCAAAAAGTTAAGAAGTCGCCAAGTGCGGCTTTTTTGCTTTTTGGCTCACCGTGGCACACTTGGCACACAATCATCTCGAACTTTTTAGGCTGGATTTGACCGTTGAGGGACATTCCTCATACGTATTTGGGATGCCCACTGGACTTCATCGTTGAATCCCGGCAACAGAAGGCGTCGAGCGACGCAGTTCTTCCAACAGACCTTCAACCTGCTGTATCAGAAATACGTTGAAGGTCAGTTGGAGGATGTTCTTTCAATATCACTGTGCCACCGGCACACCCTGAGAGTTTCAGCGCTACAACTGCTACGAGTAGCATGGTCAGCGAGCAGATGGCAGATATTCCAAGTACTGAAACCAGGGTGCCATATAAAGAACTTGCTGTACTGCAAAGTTATTTTGTTTTTGACAAAGCGGTTTTTTTTCGTCAAGCTTTAAATGTCGAGTCGAGCTTTCGCCAGCCGAACAGCTAGATTTGGCATCACGGTGCGGTGCAGCGCCAGCAAGAACGTGAATTGAGCACTTCCGCTCAAGTCTCGCAAACCGACTCCCTTCTTCACTTCCCCCAACAGGACCAAGTTAAGCCCCTGGCTGAGCCGCTGCATTGTGCAAACCTCAACTGACTTAGGAGAAAAACAGCATGGCAACCACCAAAGTAACCAACCCCGGAGAACTGCCTTACGGGTTCGTGTCCCCCTTCAAAAGGGTCGAAATGCAAGGCACCCATGACGACCTTTTTGCGTGCGTCGCCACGTTAACCGGCAAAACCATGGACGAGGTCAAGAAACTTGCCATCACGCTCGGGATGCCTGCGCATGGACCGTATTTGATCAATGAAAACATGGTCTCCAAACTGCTTTTCAACCTGGGTAACCTTGCCGTCTCGGAATACAAAAGCTTTACCGATGTAGCGGCGTTGCCCGATGTGGCGATTCTCTGCGTCGATTACGACGAAGCCTCGGAAGCGTCCAGGCATCTTGTTTATCACCATGTTCGCTCAAACCAGGATTCGCCGTCTTTTTCGTATGTGATCGATGTTGGCAACTGGCTTGACCCAAAGTACCACGTCACCACCGATCTGCGTCAACTCAGGATGGACCCGTCATGGTTTATGGAAGTCAAGCAGAGACCTAGCCCAACGGGGAAGAGCAAGTAAGGCGCAAGAGGGTGGCAGGTTAACCGCGATTGAGCGATCTTCCCGCCACCCTCAACCCTCAACCTTTCTGCGTGCGGCGCCATGTTGACCGAACACAGGCAAATGTTGGCGTCGCCAGCGAGGCTTCTCAGATCAAAAAACACCCGAGCAAAGAAGGACTGATATGACCTATCGAACAGAAGCGCACCGGCCCATGCGGGACTTACTTGGGCGATTGCCCTTGTTGCCGCTGATCAAAAAGCAGGACATCGATTTTCAAGCCGCTGACCCGACATTGCTGGTGTCCATCGGTGACGATGCTGAAACCACCATGAACACGATCCACCATGGGATCGGGGCTATCGGACACCTGCTCGCCCATAGTGCGGTGGCGATTGAAGATGGCACCGTCGGCGCGGAAAGTATTGAACATCTGGGGTATCTGATGGCGGAACTTGGGGACCTGGCTGCCGGTTGCATGACGCTTGCATCCCGTTGCCGCCGTGAAACTGCCGACTTTCGGCTGCTGTGACTCACGTATCCAATATGCACAAGACAAAAACGCCACAATGAAACGCAGAATTTTCCTCGCAGGACTGGGGATGGGGGCAATGCCTCATGCACAAGCGTCAGACATGTCAATTGCCGCATCCGATTCACTGATCGATGCCATTAAATCAGGCAGCAATGTTGGATGCAGCAATGGTGCAAAGTTTTACAGAATCATCGGTATTGGTGGTGCCGGTTGCAACCTTTTGGCGTCAATGCGGACCAACGGCATTTTTGATGGCTATGGACCTTGCACTGAACTAATCGCGGTCGATCTGTGCCCATACACCCTTTGGCATGTGGATGCAGCCAACAAGACAACGCCTGAGCGCGCGCCGATTAAAACGATGGCAATCGCTGAATTCGGTTCCGGCAGAAGGGTCAATGCGGGGCGGGCGGCAGCGTTGAGAAACCGTGAAGCCTTGACGGGTATCGTGACCGGTGCGGACGTGGTGATGCTGATTGCGGGGCTTGGAAGTGGCACGGGCAGCGGGGTCACGCCGATCTTGGCGGGATTGTCGCGAGCGGCTGGCGCTCATACCGTGGTTATTGCTGTGTCGCCTTTTGATTTCGGCGGATCAATCAGGCAATCGGAGAACGCCTTGAATTCGCTGCGCAGTAATGCTGACCGAGTGATTCACTTTTTCAATCGGGCACTGGGGGACGAGTTGGGCGACGATGCAACCTTGGTTGACGTTTTCGCGGTTCAGGAGCAACGAATTTCATCATTCGTGAAAGGGCTGCGCTTGGGATAAACAGGTACTGAAAACGAAGACCGTACCGGCGAAAAAAAGCCCACTGAAACGCGGGCCGAATGCCGTTACCTGCACCCGTCCAGGGAGGTGAAACGGGGAGTGCAAATTGTACCCGCTGGAAATCTAAACGCTGATTTTATGGTGAACGTGCTTTAAGAAGATCACGTGGCGTTTAGGCGGTCAGAGTTGGTGGCACTCAGAATGGAGGAAATTACGCCGCACGCGCACGGCGTCGAGTTGCTAAATCGGCGATCCACAACTGATCAAGAGGGGGAGGGAAGGACCGAGTTCGTGCCCTTGGCAAAGTCAGAAGAGCGATGCCCTGTCAAGGCGCTGCAAATTTGACTTGAACTGGCGGGCATTGGGGCAAGGTCACTGTTTCGCCCAATAAATCGGCATGACACGGTTACAGGTGATCTGGCGCTGACACCGCAGTCCGTGGCCTTGATTGTGAAGTCGGCGGTGGCAGGCTCCAAAGGGCTTGAAGCGGCGAAGTTGGTATCGGGTCATTCATTCCGTGCCGGGTTTGTTACGGAGGCGGCGACCATGGGCCTGCAAACCAGTGCCATCATGGGGCAAACAGGTCACAAATCAATGGAGATGGTGTTTCGGTATATCAGGCCGGTACAGAAGCGGCAGATTCCCTCACTGCTGTGAGCGAGGTTTACCGGATTGGCGGCTCTGCCCTCTGATCGTTGACTTCGGATCAGTTCAAGATGGAGACGGTCACGACTTTAATGAACTGATGTTCAGGGTCCCGGCATTTTACCCAGGAGTCCTCCTTGTATGGCGTGGTCGATAATTGATCAAAGACGCATTGGAGGCCCCTGAGTTTTTCGGGGAAGCCATCAGCGCTAAGCAAACGGGAACCATCATGTCATTGAACGAAGCCGAAACACGGTATGAGCTGATTGATCCGCACCTCCGGGGCAAGGGCTACCGCATGCCCTACATCAAGCTTGAAACCAAAGCTCCGGTGGAACCCATCGGGCACAAAGGCCGCCGCCGCGCTGGTGCGGGGCGTACGGACTACCTGTTATGTGTCGAGACACCCGCAGGGCCAATGCCGCTGCCCGTTGCGATACTTGAAGCGAAAAAAGAAGACGAAGACCCTCTCAAAGGAATGCAGCAGGCCAAAGGCTATTCGGAGTGCGACCGTTTCGACGCCAAATACATCTTCTCCACCAACGGCCATCGCTACGCGAAGTTCAATAAGTTCACAGGCGAGCAGACTGGCCCCTTTCCCTTCGCCGACTTCCCCGATCACAAGCGTCTCACGGATTGCTACCATCGCCACACGGGCATAAATTTGGAGGCACCTTCTGCTTCGCTTCTGTTTCAGCCTGACAGCCCTGCCTATCCCGAGGCGCGCTATTATCAGGATGCCGCCATTCGCGCCGCCTTCGAAAAAATCCTGCAATCCGACGCCAAAGGTGAAGCGGCCCGCATTCTTCTCTCACTCGCGACGGGCTCGGGCAAAACAATCATCGCCGCGAATCTCCTATGGCGTTTGCATGAAGCAGAGCGCCTACCCAAGCCAGCCCTCTTCCTCTGCGACCGTGATGAATTGCGTGAGCAAGCCTACACCAAGCTTAAAGCGGTTTTCGCTGACAATGCCCGCATTGTCGAAACCAAAAGCGGCGAGAACGCCGCCAAAAACGCCCGCATCCACATCGCCACTTACCAGACGCTCGGGTTGGACGATGAAGATGCTGACTTCGCGAGCTTCCTTTCCAAGCACTACGGCGAGGACGCCTTCAGCGTCATAATCATCGACGAGTGTCACCGCTCGGCTTGGGGCAAGTGGTCGGAAGTACTCAAGCGAAATCCCAATGCCATCCACATCGGCCTCACCGCCACGCCGCGCCAACTACACGAGCGACCGGACAAGACCGCAGAAGACGCCGAAATCACTGCCAATAACCACAAGTATTTCGGCGAGCCCGTCTATGAATACACGCTGATCGAGGCGCAGGAAGACGGCTACCTCGCCGCCTGCGAGATCATTAAGCGCAAGGCCAGCATTGACGCCAAGGTGTTTACCAAGACTGATGTGCTCGCCGCCAAGCCGACCAACATTAAGACAGGAAAGCCCATCACCGAGGAAGAGCTCACCAAGGACAGCTACACCGGCAAGGACTTCGACGATGAACTGTTCATCGACATGCGTACCCCAGCCATGTGCGCCGACCTCTTCAAGTTACTGTGCGAAAACGGGGGTCCAGAGCAAAAGGTCATTATCTTCTGCACTCGCGAGATTCACGCCGACCGCGTCGCTATGCAGATGAACAACCTCTATGCGAAGTGGTGCCGCAACGGCGGCCATGAGCCTAAAGACCACTATGCGTTCAAGTGCATGGGCGGCGTGAATAACGGCGCGGACATGATCGAACCAATGCGCGGCTCTGGCGAGCGTGCGTTTATCGCGTGCACGGTGGACTTGCTAGAGGCGGGCGTGGATATTGAGCGTCTGAATGCAGTCGTCTTTTTCCGTTATGTGAAGTCCGCCATTAAGTTCTACCAAATGGTTGGGCGCGGCACCCGCATCCATGAGGAGACGCAGAAATACAAGTTCTGGCTCTTCGACTACACCGGCGTGACTGCTCTCTTCGGAACCGACTTCATTACTAAACCGCCGCGTCCTGGTGGCGGCGGAAGTGGCGGCGGCGACGGCGGAGGGGGCGATAGTGGCGGAGGTGGTGACGAAACTCCACCCGTGCCTGAGATTCTGGGGCAGACGGAAATTATTGGACAGGGTCACGCCATTCTGAGTCGCCGGGACGGGCGTGATGTGATGATCCCCGTGGATGAATACCGCTGCGAGATGATCCAGCGAGTCATCAGCGAGGCTCACAACCTCGACGAGTTCAGGCAAGTGTGGATCGAATCCCAGAAGCGCCACAAGTTAATTGACCACCTGCTGGGCGACAACTTTAACCCTGAGAAGCTTCGAGAGATTGAGCGAATGGAAGACTTTGACATCTACGATCTCTTCGCCCACCACGGCTACCACGCCCGCGCCCTTAAGCGCCCTGAGAGGAAGATCATCTACCTGGAAGACAACCAGACTTGGTTTGAGTCCATCGACCCCAAGGCCGCCATCGTGCTGAGAGGGCTCGGCAAACAGTTTGAACTTGGCGGCACCGAGGCGCTGGAAACGACTGCGCTCTGGGAAGTGCCAGAAATCAAGGTAGCTGGCGGTTTCGATGCCCTTCGAAGGATCGGTGCGCCTGTCACCGTGATGATGGACGCAAAAACGAGACTGTTTGCGGCATGAGAACAAACATGACACTCGGAGACGTTTGTGAAAGCATTACCTATGGAGTAACGGCATCTGCGGTCCCTTCAAATGTTGGGCCGCGCTTGCTTCGAATCACTGACCTCACTGAGGACGGCGTTAACTGGACACGCGTGCCGGGCTGCAAAATTTCACGGCAGGAGCATCTCGGTTCCAGTTTGGCGGATGGAGATATTGTTGTGGCTCGCACCGGGGGGACGGTTGGGAAGAGCTTTCTCGTTTCAGAGCCCCCAGATGCCGTTTGTGCTTCATATCTACTCAGGCTTCGACCGAATAAGGTTGTAGTGCTGCCTGAGTATGTCCAACTTTTCATGCAGAGCCCTGCATACTGGAAGCAGCTCAAGGAGCTGCCCAGCCAAATGTAAACGGCACCACGCTAGCTGCGATTGAGCTCCCGGTCCCACTCAAGGAAGAGCAAGCATTGGTAGTTCGGCATGCCAAAGAGGTCCTTGCAACAGTTACAGATGCCCGAAAGGCGGTTCACAAGCAACTTTCAGAGTTACAAGCGCTAGCCAGCTCAGTTATGGCCGATTCTGTGCTCAAGAGCCGGTGCACGCTCTCAAAGCTCAACCACGTCTTATACGAAGTGAAGAATGGAATTGGGAGTGAATGGAGTAAATTCCCTGTCTTGGGAGCAACTAGAAATGGGCTTGCCCCCGCAAAAGAACGCCCTGGGAAACACGCGGAGCGCTATAAGCCAGTCACGGTCGGAACTGTCTTTTACAACCCGATGCGTATCCTCATTGGCTCCATAGCCTTTGTAGAAGACGACGATGAACCGGGCATCACCAGCCCTGACTACGTTGTTTTGAATGGAAAGTCCGACATGGTTGATTCACGGTGGTTCTATTACTGGCTCCGCTCGCCGTTGGGTGAGCGCTGCATCCAGTCGCTCGCCCGTGGAGCTGTGCGAGAACGCATGCTTTTCAACCGCCTTGCCGAGGGAGAGATTGAATTGCCTGACTACGACTCGCAGGTCAAGGCATCCAAGGCACTTGCACAGATCAAGCCGATGCGTGCCGCCATCAAGCAACAAATCGCGGAGCTAGGGCTGCTGCCGCAGAAGCTTCTCGCTCAAATCTTTGAAACCTAGTCCCATGCCAATCGTCAAAAAGAAACTGAAACAGAAAACCCCGAAGACCATCGCAGGAACGCGGTCGCTTTCAGCGTTCGTTAAATCCATCACTAACATCATGCGGCGCTCGAACTGTGCAAGCGCCCTGCAATACGTGCCGGAGCTGACGTGGATTCTCTTCCTCCGCATACTTGATGCACAGGAGAAACGCGACTGTGAAGCCGCCAAGGCAGTGGGTGGAACCTTCACGCCTGCACTCGCCAGTCCCTTCCGCTGGCAGGATTGGGCCGCGCCCTTCAAGGATGAGGCAAAGCACCCAAAGACGGATGAAGGCAAGCCCTGCGGCTGGAAGCGGCAGGAACTCTTCTCAAAGGGCGACGGGAAGCTCTTTGACTTCATTAACACCGAGCTGCTGCCACATCTGCACGCGTTGGATTTTGACCCCAAAACCAAGCTGCCAAACCCCACCGCCAGCCGCAAGCAACGCGTGATCGGTCGCATCATGACCGCCGTAGAGCGGGTGCGCGTGGATAGTGAAACGAACCTGCGCGACATCCTCGACAAGGTGGATGAGATCAGCATCGAGCATGTGGACGACACACATTTCTTCACGCTCTCTCAAGTTTATGAAGACCTGTTGTTGAAGATGGGCGAGAAGAATTCCGATGGCGGCCAATTCTTTACCCCGCGTGAGGTGATCCGCGCCATGGTGCATACGCTCCAGCCGAATCTGGGCGACACGATCTATGATCCCTGCTGCGGGACCGGCGGCTTCCTCGCCGTGGCCTACGAGCACCTCGCTCGCATTCAGGGTAAGTCACCCGCCAGCACCGAAATCGATACGCTGAAGCACGACACCTTTTTTGTCAGGGAGAAGGAGAACCTCGTCTTCCCCATCGCGCTTGCCAATCTCGTGCTCCACGGCATCGACCAACCGAATCTCTGGCACGGCAACACGCTGACCAAACGGCCCACCTACGCCGCGCTGTTTGACAAGGCGCCGAAGTTTTTCGACGTGATCCTGACGAACCCGCCTTTTGGCGGAAAGGAAGGCACGGACACGCAGAAGCACTACCCCTACCCTACCGGCAGTACGCAGGTTCTCTTCGTGCAAGACATCCTCGGTGAACTCGCGCCCGAGGGCCGCTGCGCGATCGTTCTCGATGACGGTTTCCTCTTCCGTAAAGACGAAGTCGCCTTCGTCGAGACGAAGCGTAAGCTGGTAGATGAGTGTGACCTGTGGGCCATCATCAGCCTGCCCGGTGGCTGCTTCTCTGGCGCAGGCGCGGCGGTGAAGACCAACCTGTTGTTCTTCACCAAAGGAAAGAAGACGACCAAAATTTGGTATTACGACCTCACGCATGTGAAGGTGGGCAAGAAGTCGCCGATGACACTCGCGCATTTTGGCTTCGGCAAGAACGGCGAAGTCCTCGATGACGTCGCTTTGCCGACTGTGCTCACCGAGCCATGGACGGAAGACGAGAACAGCACGGGGCAATTTCCGAGCTACGCCAGCCTACTCTCCGCTCGCGGGACCCCCGCCGCCGAAAGCCGCTACTCCTGGACCGTGGACTTCGCCGCCCGTCGCAAGCAGGCTCGCGAAGACATGAAGCCGCACACCGATGAAGCGGAGCGTATGAAAGCCGAAGTCGTTTCCCTTAAGGAAAAGCTGAAAGCCCAAAAAGCCGCCAATCCAAAGGACACGAAGATTGCAGCGATCCTGACCAAGATTGGCGAGCAAGAGAATGCTGCCCGTCAATCCCTGTCTAAAGCCGACGCCATCGACGCAGCTGTATTTGACCTGAAGGCCGTGAATCCAAATGCTATCGCGAAGGTTGACACCCGCACGCCGGACGAAGTTGTTCAGAGTATTGACGACCAGGGGAAGATCGTCGCAGACGCGCTGGCGACGCTGCGGGGGCTGCTCCAAACATAGTCCCGAGTGGCGGGGGAAATGTTTGCTAACACTGTTTTGCGAAGTTGCCGCAGGTCTGCGAGTCCATACCAGACGATCCCTCAGCACTGTAGTAACAAGACCTCACGCTGGGCAACCCACTTGAAATTCATCAGAGCCCCAAATGAACATTCTTGTCACCATAGAATGGCTAAAAATGAGTATTCCCTTCATCAGTTAACACTGACTGGTTGTCATGGATATACCAGTACTTTTGACAACTGGTGCACTTCTTTCCACTGCGGCATCCATAGTTATGTTCGTTGTATTTCTGACCAGGAAGACCGTAAGCGGGTAGGCACGGCACCTTGACCGTGCTGCCGATTCAGGATTGCGGTTGCCAGCAGTGTGGCAGCAGTTCCTCGATGCGACTGTTCATGTGGCCAGGCAGTCTTGTCAGCACGTCCCGCAGATAAGCCCACGGGTCATGGCCATGCAACTTGGCTGACTGCAATAAGCTCATGATGATGGCGGCTCGTTGCCCGGCCAGCTCGCTCCCCGCGAAGAGCCATGCCTTCCTGTCATGAGAAGATTCACATGATCGCAATAATGCAAACTGCAGTCTTATGCGAACTCGCCTCCGACGTCGGGCGATTCCTCCCTCGGTAGAAGCTCCGACCGCCTCTCTGCTAGTTCGCATGATCACAGCGACTGCAGGAACTGCATCAACCCCTTTGGCGGGCGGTAGCGAGTTGCCCGGACCTCAGGGGGCTTCAGCCGAGCAAGTGTTCGCTCCTTCATCGCGAGGTCGGCCTCGACGTACATGTGAGTGGTTGATTGGCTTTCATGCCCAAGCCACAAGGCGATGTCGGTGGCATTTGTACCCGCCTGCAGCAAGCCCATCGCGGTCGAGTGACGGACCATGTGAGGCGATACAGACAGCTTGCCCAGTTCAGGGTGGCAAGCCGTGGCCGCCGCGACGGCAAGCTTAAGCCGTTGCGTGACATTGGCCCTTGTCATCGGTCCGCCGTCGCGCCGCGGCAGCAACGCCGAGCCTGCTTCCAGTTGCGGGTTCAGGCTCAACCAATCACGTATCTCCCGAGCGGTTTCCTTCCACAGCGGCAGTGAGCGCTGCTTGCGGCCTTGCCATGCAGGCGGACGCACGAGGTCGTGCCGAGGACCACGTCGACCACCCGCACGCCGATGATCTCCGACACTCTTGCGCCGGTGTTGAACATCAGCGTCAGCAACAAGTGATCGCGTTGTCCCAGCCAGGTCGTGGTTGGAACGTTGATCACAGCCAGCATCTGCTCGCGCGTCAGGAAGCCCACCATCTTGCGCTCGAAACGCTTCATCGGCACCGCCAGCGCCTGCTCGATGACGCTCAGGCTGGCGAGGTCGCGACGGGCGGCAAACTTCAGGAACGAACGCAGCGCCGCCAAGCGGATGTTGCGGCTGCGCGGTGAATTGCCCCGTTCGTCCTCCAGGTGGTCGAGGAAATTTGCGATGAACTTCGGCTGGAGGTCCGACAACTCAAAAGCAGTGGCTGGCTTGCCCAGGGTCTGTTCGGCAAAGCGCAGGAGCAGCAGGAAACTGTCACGGTAGGAGGCGACGGTTTGCGGGCTGAGTGAGCGCTGGCGCGTCATGTAGTCGATGAAGAACTCCTGCACCAGGGATGCAAAGCTGGGTGAGATCGGCTTACTCATGGCCAGCTCCCTGTCGCACGAAACGCTCGAACCGCGCGCCCACCGATTCCATCAACTCCGGCGTGCCTGTGAGGTACCAATAGGTATCGGAGATATTGGCGTGGCCCAGGTAGGTACACAGCCAGAACATCGCGTGTTCGATCGACGCGCCACCTTCGTGCCAGAGTTGGACGCGCCGGACCACCATCGTATGCCTCAGATCATGTATGCGCGGCCGGGCATGCTCGCCCCGAGCACGCCAGCCCAGTTGATCTCGCAGCCCGGCGAACACGTGGTGGACCCCGCTCAACGACAGCGCGCGGCCCGACAGCGAGGCGAATACGGGCGTTTCACCCGCGCAGTCGATGAACCGTTGCCGCGCACGGAGGTAGTCGGACAAGGCCTGTACAACGCTGGCGTGCAGGGCCAAGCAGCGCGACTTGTGGAACTTCGTCTGACGCACGGTGAGCGTCGCCATCGGCAAATCGATATCCTTGACCTGCAGATTCAACGCCTCGGAGATTCTGAGTCCAGTCGCGGCGATCAGCCCGAACAGTGTCTTATAGGTCAAGGGACGCAACCCGCCTGACGGCGTCAGGCGGTCAGACAGGGTCAGCAGATCGCCAATCTCCTGGTCGGTGTAGATGTGGGGGGCAAGTCGTCGATGGCCGCGGCCCAAGATGAATGGCGGCGGCACCTCAGTGGCGGACTCGAATTGGCGGTAATAGGTCGCGAACGGTCGGACGACCTCCAGCCTGCGCGCTGCCGTAACGGTGCTCGTTCGTGCGACATGCTCACGCGCCCAATCCAGTTGCAGATCGAGCGTCAGCGGCCCTTGATGGTCTCTGGCGTCGGCGAATCGGGCGAAGCGCATTAGCTCGGTGCCCGGGCTCTTCAGCGAGAAGCCCAGCCGGTGGCGTTCATCCAGATAGCGCTGCACGGTGGCCTGCATCGTGTCGGCGCGGTTCATGCCACGCTCCCCGGCCAGGGCATCGCCACGGCGGCCAGCCGTCCAATGTCGACCTTGGCGTAGATCATCGAGGTGTCCAGATCACGATGGCGTAACATGTCGGCCACCTCCTTGAGCGTGCCGCCGGTCTCCAGCAACCGGCGAGCCAGCGTATGGCGCAAGATGTGCACGCGCGTGTAGGGTAGACCGCAGCGCCGATATGCCAGCCGCACGGTGTTACGCACGACGTCCGGACGGATCGGCTCGTCTACCGGCGCTACGTGACGAACGAAGACGTGCCGATTGACCGTGGTCGGCCGCTCCGATCGCAGGTACGCGGCAATGGCGCGCCCGGTGGTCTGCGGCAGAGGCAGCACATCCACGCGGAGCGACTTGCCCTTGCGGATGCGAAGCGTGCCAGCCTCCCAGTCGATATCGTCGAGTTCCAAGCTGACAACTTCGCGCTCACGCAGGCCAAGATCGACCAGGCAGCGCACCATGGCGTAGCCGCGTAAGTGCGAAGGCAGCTCTGGTGTGAAAGCGTCCAGCAGTCGCGCGACCTCGCTCGGTGATAGGGTTTGCGGTAGCGGTGCCAGCCTCCAATGTGCCGGCGACGCGATCACCGGCAGCAGGTGATCCACGCCAACCCCGCTGAGCGCCAGGAATCGCAGGTAGGCGCGCAGTGCGCCGGCAAGCGAGCTCGCGCTGGCGGGACTGATGCGCGAGAGTTCCTGCGTGATGAATCGCCGCAGTTCATCGGCGGACGGCGTCGCCATCATGTCGGGACCATCGGCCGCGCGGAATCGCAGTAGTGCTCGAACGACGCCCAGCCGTCGAATCCGTGTGGTCTCGGCCAAGCCTCTTGCGTGCACCATGTGGCTGTCGAAGCGTTGGAGTTGGTCCTCGATCGCATCGGGCCGATCACTGCTGATCAGTCCACCGGCATCGACTAGCGTGACTAGCAACTGGCGTAGTGCGGCTCGAACCTGATGGCGGCAGCGCTGCACTGGAGAAGTGCAGGTGCAGTGCGGCAGATGTTCGTCAATGAAGCGCCGGACAACCTCATCAGCAAGGTGACGCAGGTCAATCCGATGGCCGCGCGCCCAGTGCGCGAAATGCGCCACGCCGTACACGTACATGCGCACTGTGCTGGCCGCGTAATGTCGGTCGACCAGACGACGGACGTAGGTAGGTACGAACGGTGCGAGATCGCTGTCGCGAAGCCACGCCGCCGGCACCGGATGAAAGGACTCGAAGGCATCCATGAAGATCTCCTGAAGTGGGGTTGCCACCGCAGGAGACACCAACTCTTATGTGAAGTCCAGTCTTCACTCGCAACGACACAAGCCTTGATACGCCTCGTTGTTCGCGAGGTGAGAGCCAACGAGTTCGCATAAAACTGCAGTTTGCATTATTTCTGCCCATAGCCCATGGCCTCACCAAATTTTCGATATGGTTGTTATCAATTTGGACGTTGCCATCGGCCAAGTATGTTGTCAGCGCTTCCCAGCGGTTCAGGCTGTAGTCAATCGCCTTGGCCGTGGCGCTGCCCTCGGGCACGCGTTGCCTCTCCAACTGCAACCAGACGTGCAATTCTTTGCAAAGCGGCTTGGAGCTGGACTGTCTCATGGACAGTCGATCTTCAGCAGATAAACCTTTGACTTGGCGTTCAATTTGGTAAAGCGCTGCAATACGCTGTATCGCCTGCGTACCCACCGGACTCAGGTTGTCCTTGACCAGTTCATCAAACTTTCGACGTGCGTGCGCGAAACAAGCCGAGCCGATGCGGGTCTCCTGCTTCAGGACCTGGTCGTACACCCCGTACCCGTCGGATATCAGCGTACCCGACCAGCCCTTCAGGAATTCAAGCGGGTACTTGGCCCCTCTGCCCAGGCAGAATTCGTACACCACGCCGGGTGAAACATCAAAGCCGCCTCTAGCATAAGCCCAGACATAGGCCCGTTTGGTCTTTCCGGCTCCGGGGTCCAGCATGGCCACCGGCGTCTCATCGGCATGAACCACTGCGCATCTGAGAACAAACGCCCGATGCGCCGCATACAGGGGCAGCAGTGCTGCACCTGCCTGGCCAGACCATGACGCCAGCGTGGAGCGCGGTGTGTGAACGCCAGAGCGGGCGTTGATTTGTTCTTGCCGGTAGTACGGGATGTGGTCAACGAAGCGGCTCACGGTCGTATGCGCCACCAGACCGGCCGTGGGCATGCCCTTGTCAATGACTTGTGGATCCACCGGTTCTTGCACCGGGGTCTGGCAGCACTTGCAGGCCCACTTGCCGCGGATGTGGCGGTGCACGAAGAACTGAGCTGGAATGATGTCCAGTCGCTCGCTCACGTCTTCGCCGATACGCACCATGGCCAGGCCGCAGTCACAAGTCGTGTTCTCTGGCTCATGGTGGTGGTCTACCCGTTTGAGGTGCTCAGGTAAGGCCTGGCGTTTGGGCTTGCGCCGGGTGTCGGCATCTGGCGTGTCGCCGGGCTCTTTGGTGGCGGCCTTCAACGCGGCAAGCTGGGCCTCCAAATCCGCTTGGTCAGCGGCCAAGGTTTCTTCAAACAACTGGCGTTGCTCGGCAGACATGTGCTCGGTCTTGGCGCTAAAGCGCCACGCCTTGAGGCGGCGCAGCTCAAATGTGATACGTTCAATCTTGGCATCCTTGAACAGGATGGCCTGCGCCTGAGATTCGATTTGCCGACTCTGCGCCCCAACGTGTGCCAACACGCGGGCGGCCAATTCGGCGGCGGCGGTGGGGCTCAGACCGACAAAGTCTTGGGGCTTAAGTTGGTCCACGCTGAGCATGTCTGCATTGTGCAAAATCCACACAAAAATGTGAATTAGGGCATTCTCCAATTGCCCTTTTTACAGCGTTAAGGGACAGTTCTTATACCCGCGTAATTGACTGCATTTGTTCCAGTCGGCTCCAGGGAAGTCCCAGCACCAGGGCATCGAATTGCTGCTTCGTCAGCGAAATCGAGGTGGCTATATCGGCGCCACCGCGCGGCCATTCAAATCCGCCTTGATTGAGCCGCCGGGCCGCACACCACATGCCAAAACCATCGTGCAACAGCAGCTTCATGCGATTGCCCCGTGCGTTGGCAAACAGGTAGCCGTGATGGGCCTGGGTTGCCCCGAACACCTGCACCACCCGAGCCAATAAACGTTCCGGTCCCATGCGCATGTCTATGGGTGCAGTTGCCAGCCACAGCGCGTCGATGCGGATCATCGCAGCCACTCGCGCAGCCAGGCACCACAATCACTTGCCAGTTCGCTTGGCCACATCACAGTCGCAGAGGATGTGCCGCGCCGCAATTCCATGCGAATCTCTGGCGTGGCCGCCGCAGCCACAGGTTTGCTGGCAACGGGTTCGGACTCGGTGCTCAAGGTGACCGGCACAAACGCCTGTGGCTCAATGACCAGTGTTCCCTGACTATGTTCACGTATCCATCGGTGCACGATGTTGGTATTGATGCCGTGTTGCAGGGCCACTCCAGCAATGGACGCGCCAGGATGCGCGCATGTTTGGACAACCTGCAGCTTGAGTTCAGGGCTGTAGAACCGGCGCTTGGGGACCTGGGTGGTGCGAGCTTCGCTCGCCATGGTGTGCATGATGTTCATCGCGCACACTATCTCAACCTATTTGCAATCCTTCAAGATGGGATGCCCAGCCGCTTACGTTTCACCTGCTCTCCAAGCTGTACGAGCACACCAGTGTGGTAATCACCACCAATCTGAGCTTCTCGGAATGGTCGGCCGTGTTTATTGATGCCAAGATGACCACGGCGTTACTGGACCGGCTCACCCACCACTGCCACATCGTGGAGATGGGCAATGAGTCCTATCGGTTCAGGCGCAGCACCATGACTGCCAAGACACGTATCAAGGCCCGGGAAAGCGAACGCAAAGGCAATAAAGCGATGCAAGAAACACAGGAGCCTGAGGAGCCGTTCTGAGGGCGCGCAGGGGGAAATCTGCTACGGACTTCGCCCCGCGCTCCTTTCCCCTTTGCGCAATGAATCAATTCATAAAACGAAGTCAGGGGCAGCAGCAACCAGGAATTCAGTACACTTATCCACAGTTGCCAATTCAAAATTCGGCAACACGC
>JAUXQA010000124.1 GCA_030683195.1 Rhodoferax sp.
AGGCAAAGTCCACCGCCGTGGCGCCCTGAGGCAGTTCCACAATGGCAGCGTCTGGCGTCAGCACATAGATTCGGTCGTCCATGACGCCCTGCTCCGGCGTGCCGGAAAGGTCACGCTCCCAGGCCAGCAGTTGGCGCAGCACGGCAATCTTGGCGTCGTAGGTTCCGGTAGCGGATACGCCCGCATAGCCCTTGGTGCCCGCCTCCTTGTAGGCCCAATGCGCGGCCACCCCGTGTTCGGCGTGGTCGTGCATGGCCTGGGTGCGGATCTGGATCTCAATGGGCTGCCCCTCGGCATCGCGCACCACCGTGTGCAAAGACTGGTAACCGTTAACTTTGGGCTTGGCAATGTAGTCGTCAAACTCTTTTGTGACAGGACTGAAATGACTATGAACCCAGCTCAAAGCGGCGTAGCAATCGGGTACCGTCTCAACCACCACCCGCAGCGCCCGAATGTCATAAACCTGATCGAAGCCCAACGACTTGCCGCGCATTTTTTTGACAATGCTGTAGATGTGCTTGGGCCGCCCCTCGACCTTGGCAGCCAGGCCCTGGGCTCGCAAATCAGCCTCCAGACTCAGGCGCAGCGCCTCCATCCGTACTTCTCGCTGCGAGCGCTTTTCATCTAGCAGGCGCGCCACCTCGCGGTAAGTTTCCGGCTCCAGAAAACGAAAGGCCAGATCGTCCATCTCCCACTTGATCTCCCGGATGCCCAGCCGGTTGGCCAGCGGCGCAAACACCTGCAGCGCCTCGCGCGCCACGCCTGCGGGCACCGGCCGCTTGGTCGCGGCAAAGTAGCGCAGCGTTTGCAGGCGCGACGCCAGGCGAAGCATGACGACCCGCAAATCGCGCGAGAACGCCAGCAGCATCTTGCGCACATTCTCGGTTTGGGCAGCGGCCGTCTGGGCCATGGGAATGGCAACCGAGGCCCGTGCATTGGTGACTTGGGCCTGGCGCGCCTGGCGCTGCACCCGCACCAGCTTGGTGGTCTCCAGGGCCAAGGCGGCAAAGTTGTCGCCAAAGGCCTTGGCAATCACGTCATGGGGTTTGTTCAGGTGGTCGCACGCATAGACCAAATAGCTTGCCGCCTGCATGGCTTCTGACCCGCCAATAGACTTGAGAATGGACGCCACCGCGTCGGCATGGGCCAGCGTGTTCTCACCGGTGTCCAGGGTTTCGGCGGCCAATAGCGGCTCGGCAAACGCGCGAGCGCGGGCCAGCGCATGGGCCTGGTCAGGCAGGCTCTCGGCCGTGGCGGCCAGCAACTCGGGTACGGGCTGCAGAGAGGTCGTCGAGCTGGCGGGCTCAGCCGATAGGCTTTTCATCCAGAGGTCACCCAATCTTTGTTAATCCAGCAAAAAAGAAGTCACGGCCTGCAATTGGTCGTTGGTAATCAAGGTGGGGGCATGCCCCACGCCTTCAAACTCCACCAGGCGGGCCCTGGGACCGCGGACGGTCATGGCCAGCGCGGTCTCTGGCTTGAGCAAATCGGACTGCGCGCCCCGCGTGAGCAAGGTGGCTGCGGTGATGTTGTCATACAGGTGCCATAGCAAGGCCTCGCCCTGTGCAACCGATTCTTGCGTCAGGCTGCCAAAGGGCACGGCAATGGCCGGGTCGTAATGCAGGGTCACCTGGCCCGAGGCATCCTCCAGGGGGCGCACCATGTGGCGCGACAAGGCCAGCCACTGTTCGGGGGTGTGCGGACCAAAGCTGGAGGAGATGGACCACATCGCGTCAGCGGCCTGTTGCACTGTTTCAAACCTGCCGGTGTTGCCCAGATAGTCGCCAATGCGCTGCAGGGCCTGCCATTCAATCACCGGGCCGACATCGTTGAGCACCAGCCGGCGTACCGCCAAGGCGCCTGCGGCCCGGCTGGCCTCCGGCCCCTGCCCCGCCAGCGCCATGCCGATCAGCCCGCCCATGCTGGTGCCTACCCAGTCCAGCGTAGTGAGTTTCAACTGCGCCAGCAAGGCCATCATGTCGGCGGCGTAGGTGCCAATCTGGTAGCCCTGCGGGTCTGTGAGCCAGTCACTTTGGCCCCGGCCCACCACATCGGGGCAGACCACGCGCAGCGTGTTGCCAGACTGCTCGCACAGGGCGCGGGCCAAGGTGTCAAAGTCACGCCCCTGGCGGGACAGGCCATGCACGCACACCACCACATGGGCGCTTTCGGGCTGGCCCCAATCCCAATACGCCATTCGGTGGCCACTGGCGGCATCGGGACACAGTACGTAATTCAGCGTAGGTTCGAGCATGGTGAAATCAGAGGTTTGATAATGGTGTGTGACGCAACACAGGCCAGACGGCCCGGTCCTTTGCGCAGTACCTAATTCAACCACAGTCTTCCCCACCCCCTCATGGAGTAACAGCATGCTAAAAGGTAAAACAGCTCTCGTCACAGGTTCCACCAGCGGCATTGGTTTGGGCATTGCCCTGGCCTTGGCCCGTGAAGGCGCCAACATAGTGCTCAATGGTTTTGGCGACGCGCAAGGTCCCCAGGCCGAAGTAGCCGCACTGGGCGTCAAGGTGGCCTACCACGGGGCGGACATGAGCAAGCCCGCCGAGATCGAAGAGATGATGAAGTTTGCCGCTGCCCAGTTTGGCCGCGTGGACATTCTGGTCAACAACGCCGGCATCCAGCATGTGGCGCGCATCGAAAACTTCTCCATTGAGCGCTGGGACGCCATCATTGCCATCAACATGAGCAGCGCCTTTCATGCCACCCGGCTGGCCTTGCCCGCCATGCAGGCCGCCGATTGGGGCCGCATCATCAACGTGGCGTCCATCCATGGCCTGGTTGGGTCGGCTGAAAAATCAGCGTATGTGGCAGCCAAGCACGGCGTGGTCGGCCTGACCAAAGTGACCGCTTTGGAGAATGCGACCACGGGAGTGACCTGCAATGCCATCTGCCCGGGCTGGGTGCTCACGCCTCTGGTGCAAAAGCAGGTGGATGCCAAAGCAGCCGCTCAAGGCATCAGCAACGAAGCAGCCACCAAGCAGCTGTTGGGCGAAAAAGAGCCGTCGCTGCAGTTCACCACGCCGGAGGAGTTGGGCTCCCTGGCGGTGTTCTTTTGCTCACCCGCAGGCAACAATGTGCGCGGCGTGGCTTGGAACATGGATGGCGGCTGGACGGCTCAGTAAAGCAATAAAACGCTACATTAAAAATAGCTACCAACGCTTAAAATACGCCGGCTAGAGGCCAGAAAGGCTTAAAAATAGTCCAAAACAGTCCTCAAAGGGCTCAACTGGACTGCTTGAAGGCCATCACCGCCTGGTTGCGAAGAGTACGCAGCAAGGCGAGTTCTTTTTCGTCCAGCACCAGATCGCCTTTTTCGGCCTTGTCGGCGTAGATGAGCCCAAAGGGTTTGCCCTTGATCGCCAGAGGCAGCAGCAAAAATGTGGGCGCGTTGACCCGCTTTTTGTACCACTCGGGCAAGCGTGCGCTGATGCGGGACTCGGTGGCATCACTGATCATCGTGTCCGCTCCCTTCAGGCACACGG
>JAUXQA010000135.1 GCA_030683195.1 Rhodoferax sp.
GGCAAGGGCTGGATTGCGCTGGCGCTCACCACTTTTGCCACCTGGCGGCCGGCACGGGTGTTGCTGGGCGCCTACCTGTTTGGCGGTGTGACCATGCTGCAGTTTCACCTGCAGGCCATTGGTTTTGAGATGCCCAGCCAGTTTCTGACCATGCTGCCCTATGTTGCCACCATCGTGGTGCTGGCCCTGATTTCGCGCAACCCGCAGTGGATTCGCGTCAACATGCCGACATCGATTGGCAAACCCTTTTATCCCGGTTCTTGAGCTCGGCCGTTCATAATTCCAGTTCTCCATCCACCCTGTCTCAACCCTTCTTAGAAAGATCTGACATGACTGACTTGCAAAAACGTTCACTGCTGAAAATCGCAGCGCTCACCGCCGTGGCCTCCGCCGCGCTGGTGGGCTGCGGTAAAAAAGAGGAGCCCGCGCCGGCACCCGCGCCTGCGCCAGTGGCTTCGGCCCCAGCGCCCGCACCCAAGCCTGAGCCACTCAAAATCGCTTTTGCCTATGTTGGCCCGGTGGGCGACGGTGGTTGGACGTTTGCGCATGACAATGGCCGGAAAGCCCTTGAGAAGGAGTTTGGCGACAAGATCGTTACCTCGTTTGTTGAAAACGTGCCCGAGTCGGCTGATGCCGAGCGCGTCATTCGCGACATGGCCACGCAAGGTAACAAGCTGATTTTTGGCACCACCTTCGGCTACATGGAACCCATGCTCAAGGTTGCGCCTGACTTCAAGGACGTGAAGTTCGAGCACGCCACCGGCTACAAACAAGCCGACAACATGCGCACCTACGACAGTCGCACCTACGAAGGCGCTTACCTCGCTGGCGTGATCGCAGGCAAGATGACCAAGAGCAACACCCTGGGTGTGGTGGGCTCGATCCCAATTCCTGAAGTCATTCGCAACATTAACGCCTTTACCCTGGGCGCGCAGTCGAGCAATCCCAAGGTCAAGACCAAAGTGGTGTGGGTGAACGGCTGGTTTGACCCACCGAAAGAAACTGAAGCGGCCACCTCATTGATGAATGGCGGCGCCGATGTCTTGTTCCAGAACACCGACTCCCCGGCCGTGCTGAAAGCGGCTGAAGCCAAAGGCAAGCGCGCCTTCGGTTGGGATTCCGACATGACCGCCTACGGTCCCAAGGCCCACTTGGCTTCTGCCGTGATCAACTGGGGCCCCTACTACATCAAGTCCACCCGTGAGGCCCTGGAAGGCAAATGGACGGGTAACGTCGGCGCATGGTGGGGTGTGAAAGAAGGTGCGATCGACATCGTGTCAATTGCCGAAGACGTGCCAGCCGAGACCAAGGCCAAAGTCGAAGAAGTAAAAAAAGGCTTGGCTGAGGGCACATTCAACATCTGGGCTGGCCCCATCACCGACAACACCGGCAAGGTGCAGGTCGCCAAAGACACCGTGGCGGACGACAAGTTTCTGGGCGGCCTGAGCTTCTACGTCAAAGGCGTCGAAGGCAAGGTGCCCGGCGCCAAATAAGCATCATTGCTTGTCGTAACGAGCCGCCTTCGGGCGGCTTTTTTGTATCCGGGATCAAGCCGGGTCCCCGCTATCCGGCATGGCACTCGCGCCGAGCCAGGCTTGATCGGCGCAGAGTTGGCGAATAAGTTGGTGTGTCAGGCGGGCCACCGCTTGAGAGGCGGATGAGGTCGGTATGTGTTTGGACCAGCACAAGGCCAGCATCCGCTCCAATGGCGGGTCAATCACGGCCGTAGCCCGCAGCAGCCCGGTTTCAATCTCCTGCTTGAGTGGCATCAAGGGCAATACCGTGCGACCCAGCCCCGCCAGCAACGAGGTCCGCAGGATGCTGATTGAGCTGATGTCCGCGAAGACCTGGGGTGATGCCAGTCCGGCCTGTGCGGCTGCCCTTTCGATGATGGGGCGAACGCCATGGGGGCTGGCAGGCAGGATCAGCGGGAGCGCCAGCACCTGTTGCAGGGTGATGCTTTGTGCTTGGCGCGTGGCGTCCTGCGCGGGTTCGATCAGGTACATGCGTTCGCGAAGCAAGGGCGTGAATTCAAAATCGGACAGGTGACCGTCGTCAAACAAGACCGCCAGGTTGATTTGCCCAGTGATGAGTTGCCTCGAGAGGTTGCCTGTGAGCTCCTCCGTGAGTTCAAGCTGAATGGCGGGAAACTGCCGTCGCACCTCCCGCAGCAGCGGTAGCGCCAGCGCGTTTGAGGCGCTGTGTGGCAGACCGAAAATCACCTTCCCCCTTGGCTCGTTTGTCGTCGATCGCGCACTGGCCATGGCTTCCTCAGACTGCCTCAGGATGGACACTGCGTGCGGCAAGAACCGTTGGCCCGCCTCGGTCAGCTCGATGCCACGACGTGAACGGTGAAACAAGCGGGTGCCAATTTCGTCTTCGAGTTGGGCGGTTTGATGGCTCAGTGCCGATTGCGCGACAAAAACCCGCTCGGCCGCTTTGGAGAACGAGCCGCATTCGGAGATGGCAACAAAGTACCGCAGTTGGCGGAGTTCCATGGGGTGGTGTGTTGGCGAGAAGTTTTCTTCATCTTAACTTAGCCATCTGATTTCAAGATGGATGAAGATTGAAACGGTGTTGGACAGATATGACTGCTACGACTCTAATCCATTCACCAACTCGACGACGGATCAATCCTTGGCTACCCGCCAGGACAACTCAGCCCACCAGGCGCCTGATCCCCGTAGTCGCACTTCTTACCGGCGGTGCTCAAGTTGGCGCTCTTCGCGCAACCCGTCTTTCCCGCCATCATCCGACTGCTTTAGGCGGGTACTTTCTGTCTATTTGTATAAGCGGGAACGAATGCATGACAATGTTGCGCAACACCAACTGCGCTGATCCGTGCGGCGTGTTTGTCATTACAAAGTCTGGAAAAATCTCATGTCCAACCGTCGCGAATTCATTGTTCAACTCAGTTTTGGTGGCTCTGCCTTGTTGGCTGGTAACGTTGTTATGGCCCAAGGCGCCATGCTGGCTGAGACCGATGCCCAAGCTGGGGCATTGGGTTACAAAGCTGACTCAACCAAAGTTGACGCCAAAAAATACCCCAAGCACACCGTCAGCCAGTTGTGTAACAACTGCGCCTTGTACCAAGGCAAGGCCACTGATGCAGCAGGCGGATGCCCACTGTTCGCTGGCAAGCAAGTGGCTGGCAAGGGCTGGTGCAGCGCTTACGCCAAAAAGGCCTGATAGCTTTGGCTGGCATCGGGCGCTGATGGCGCCTTGTGCCAGCGCTGCGTAGCCCGGGTTTGCGATACTCGGGCCATGCAGTTACAAGATATTCTTTTTTCCCAAGGTTTCGGCACACGCCGAGTGTGCGCCGGCCTGATCCAGCAGGGTCTGGTTCAGGTTTATGACTCGAATGGGGTTCTGTCCGGCATAGAATCTAATGAGTCTGCTGCAGAATATGTAGCAGAAGGCTTGCGCTTCAGAGTGCAGGGGGTTGACTGGCCGTATTTTGAGAAGGCCTATGTGATGCTGAACAAGCCCACAGCGACTGAATGTTCTCAAAAACCATCCACCTACCCCAGTATTTACACCTTGCTGCCCTCGCCGCTGCGTTTGCGGCCGCAAAAGGGCGCAGTGCAGGGCGTGCAAGCCGTGGGCCGTCTTGACCAGGACACTACCGGGCTCTTGCTGCTCACCGATGACGGCAAGTTCATTCATCGCATGAGTTCACCGCGCCACCATGTGCCCAAGGTCTATGAGGTC
>JAUXQA010000146.1 GCA_030683195.1 Rhodoferax sp.
CACCTAATCCCATGGACAAACTTTTGATGCGCGGGGGCCGCGCCCTGAACGGCACCGTAATAATTTCAGGGGCCAAAAACGCCGCCTTACCTGAGCTGTGTGCCGCACTGCTGACGGCCGAGCCAGTGACGCTGCACAACGTGCCACGCCTCAAAGACGTGACCACCATGCGCACCTTGCTGGCGCACATGGGCGTAAGCAGTGAAACCTTTGGTGAGCGCGGGGGTATGCGTTTTCATGCGGCTGACCCAATTCGTCCCGAAGCTCCCTATGAGCTGGTGAAAACGATGCGTGCGTCAGTGCTGGCACTGGGCCCATTGCTGGCACGTTTTGGCCATGCCAAGGTGTCGCTGCCGGGTGGCTGTGCCATTGGTTCACGCCCGGTGGACCAACACATCAAAGGCCTGACCGCGATGGGCGCCGAGATTGTGGTGGAACACGGCTACATGCTGGCCAAGCTGCCCGCAGGACGCACCCGGCTCAAAGGCGCGCGCATCGCCACCGACATGGTCACCGTCACTGGCACGGAAAATTTTCTGATGGCTGCGACCCTGGCTGAAGGTGAAACCATCCTTGAAAACGCCGCCCAGGAGCCCGAGATTGCCGACCTGGCAGAGATGCTGATCAGCATGGGCGCACGCATCGAAGGTCATGGCACCAGCCGTATTCGTATTCAGGGTGTTGACGCCCTGCACGGCTGCACCCATCAGGTGGTGGCCGATCGCATTGAAGCCGGCACGTTCTTGTGCGCCGTGGCCGCCACTGGTGGTGATGTGACGGTGCAGCATGGTCGTATTGACCACCTGGAAGCCGTGGTGGAAAAGCTGCGCGATGCCGGTGTGACGGTCACGGCGGTGCCGGACGGCATCCGGGTCCAGTCAGCCGGTGCGGCAATGCTCAAGGCGCAGAGTTTTCGCACCACCGAGTACCCGGGTTTCCCGACCGACATGCAGGCGCAATTCATGGCGCTCAATGCGGTCGCCCAGGGCACCGCCAAGGTGACAGAGACAATTTTTGAGAACCGTTTCATGCACGTCAACGAGCTGGTGCGCCTGGGTGCCAATATCCAGATCGATGGCAAAGTGTCTTTGGTCGAAGGCGTGCAAGCTTTGTCTGGCGCCACGGTGATGGCCACTGACTTGCGGGCGTCTGCCAGCCTGGTGATTGCCGGTCTGGTCGCAGAGGGCGAGACATTGGTAGACCGTATTTACCATCTTGACCGCGGCTATGACCAGATGGAAACCAAGCTGCGTGCGTTGGGTGCCGACATTGAGCGCGTGAAGTAACAGGCAGCCGCTGCAGCATTCAATGTACTATTGTTTTTATAGCTGCTTACGCATATTTTATAAGGGCTAGAGGCCAAAATGATCACTATTGCATTGTCCAAGGGACGCATCTTCGAGGAAACC
>JAUXQA010000154.1 GCA_030683195.1 Rhodoferax sp.
AGCTGGCGTATTTGTCGCTGTGGATGGTCGTCATGACCTGCATGAGCCCTTGCGCCCCCACTGGGCTTTGGGCAAAGGGATTGAATCCAGACTCAATCGCCATGACTGCCAGTATCAACGTAGGGTCAAGCTTGGTGCGCCGGCCAATCTCATATGCTTCGGTTACCAATGCACTGACGGGTTCGGGTGCTACCCGGTACTTCTTGCTCAACCAGAAGGCGACTGCCGCCTGCTGTTTGGGTAACTCGTGTGGGTTGCTTGCGGTAGCCCGGGCGATAGCATCGATTTCATTGGCCATGCCAGAGACCTCGATCTGGCGTGCTTGCAACCAACCGATCAATTTGGTTTCACCCATCTGGCGCAGTTCTGGTTGGGTTGTCAATGAGACAACAACAAAGGCAACAGCGAGACCTAGCAAGGCAAAACTGCTGTGTGTGATTGCAAAGAATCCCTGGGCGGTGCTGGATGCGAAAGTTCGCAAGCCCTGGATAAATTTTTGAGACGCGTTCATAGCTCTTCCTTCGTTCGCGCAGGTCGCGTTATTGAATTGCAAGCAATTTAACAACTTAGACCCTCGTTTGGGTTGGTACGCTATCAATATCCTGCGGTTTATATTGCGAGGTTTGCAGAGATTTGAATATGCCGGGATCGGCAGCGGATACGGGTTATCCCTCAGCTTCGACTGGGTTGGCCGGATTCTAGGGTGACCAGATATAACGAGTCAACCATAAGGAATTGATTTAATATGCATATTTAGCTAAATATTGCGATCTCAACCCGTGTGGCAAGTTGTGATGTTGTCAAATGGCAACGCTTGACTTAAGCAGGTCTTGACGTGCAGCCCTATTTTTTTAATCTCCTCGATCAATCTGTGAACCCGGTTTGAGGCGCAGGACCACCTGATTTTGAGACTTTTTGCTGAAGCGGGAAATAGCAGCGAAAATAGCGGTTCTGCCCCGTTTGTAATCTGGCGGGTGTTTTCCTTTTTGCGTGTGCAATTCATGTTCCCTTTTTCTGCCCTTAATAAATCTGCCCCGGCGCCCGAAGTGACGCAAACCCCTGCCAAAACGCTTGAGGTCCATCCATTGGATGGATTGACGGGTGGCGCGTTTTCGGCCCAAACCTCTAGTGATCGCACTGCGCGAATTCGCGAATGGCTGGCAAGCTCGCCCAGTGCGGAACATATGCAAGCTGTGTTCAAGGAACTCAGTGGCAAAGACAAAGGGGCAGCCAAGTTGCTGCGTGAAAAACTCGACGAAATAAAGCGTAGCAAGACCCAGGAGTCGATCGCCCAAGAATGGGCTGACAAGGCGCAGGTCATGCTGGGCGTGGCCAAACTCAATATTGCCGATGCGTTGGCTTGGCAGCGTGATGCAGCGAAAGCGGGTGCACCTTTAAGCAAGGAGCCACTTGCCACCCTTAAGGGCCAGTTGAGCGACCGCGTCAAAGTCATTGAAGACCTCCAGCACCGGGTGCAAGTTCAGCGGGAAGCCGCTGTTCTATTGGCTCAGCGCATCGAGGTCCTGTCCACCAAGCCTTGGCGCGATGCCCAGGCTGTCGTGGACGGCCTGCAAGCTGACGTGGACCATTGGCAGTCTCAAGCCAGTGCATTGTTGAACGATGCCAATTGGGCCAGCGTGGATGCAAAGTTCCCTCCACTGCTTGATGCATCAAAGGCGCAACTGCTGGTGGTGTGGTCTGCCTTCAGGGCGGCTTTGGCACAAGCTGTTGCCGCCGCTGACGATGCGGCTGCGCCCTTGCCTCCGGTGCCTGTGTGGGCAGATGAGTTGCGTGTGCTGCGCGGAATCCCCCTTGAGGCAGCTGTCAAGCCACAGCGCCAAAAAATAGATCCTGAAATCAAGGCACAAGCCACTTCGGCTGTGCGTGATGCCTTGACCAAAGTGGAGCAGGAAGTCGCAGAAGGCCACGGAAAAGCCAGTGCGGGTGCCGCAGCGGCGCTGCGCAACGCGCTGAAAGAGTTTGGCAAGATTATTGATGACAAGCTGGAGAACCAGGCTCACGCGGCCTTGGCCGCAGCAGGTGAGTTGGAGGGCTGGCAGCGCTGGCGCGCAGATCAGTTGCGCGAAGAACTGGTGGCCAAGGCCGAGGGCCTCCTGAAGCGCCCGGATGGTCAGGCCATGGGTGGCCGCAAGATGCAGGAAAGTCTGCGTGCTTTGCGCGATCAATGGAAGCAAACCGACCAAGGTGGAGTGCCCAACCATGCGCTGTGGAAGCGCTTTGACGAGGCTTGCAACGAAGCCCACAAAGTAGTGGAGGTTTGGCTGGAGAAGGTCAAGGCCGAGTCTGCCGAGCACCGTGCCCAGCGCTTGGCGCTGATTGAGGAGGTTAACGCCTGGGCCGAGGCCAATCGCACTGCTCTGGACGACGATTGGAAGGGTTTCAACCGGATCCTGCATCAGTTTGGAGACCGTTGGCGCGATGGCGGCCATGTGGGCGAAAAAGCTTTTGCCGAGTTGCAACCGCTCTGGAAAGCAGCCATCAACAACGCGGCGGCCCCGATCGAAGCCTTGCAAAAAACTAGTCTGCTGAGACGTCAGGCCATGATTGAAGAGGCTAAAGTGCTCGGTGCCCAGCCCGAGCTGCGCATTGATGCGGTCAAGGCCTTGCAGCAGCGCTGGCAAGCCGAGACCCACGTGGTGCCTATGGATCGCCGCCAGGAGCAAAAGCTATGGGACGCTTTCCGCAAGCCGATTGATGAAGCGTTCAATCGTAAAACAGCGGAGCGTGAAAAAGCCGATGCCGCTTTAGGTGAACGTGATCGCGTCGTGCTTGACGCTGCCAAAGCGCTCCAGGCGGCCAACGCCTCCGGTGATGCGCAAGCGATTCGCAGCGCCATGTCAGCGTTGGATGCCGCATTGCGGGGCCAGGCGCAGGCCAAGGCCGCCGTGCAGGCTGCTGAGGATGTTTCCAAGTCAAATGCGGCTGCAGCCGGCTTTGAATCTGCCTCAGCTGCTCCTGAAAAAGAAGTAGCTGATGGTGCAGTGATCTCTGATGAGGCAGAGGCTCCGAGTGACACTGAGGAGGCTGCGAAGGCCCCGGATCCTGTGGCTGCTCCCAAGCCCGCTCCCAAGGCGGTTGTGGCGATGCGGGGCGACGACCGTCCAGGCATGAAGAAGTCAGAGCCTGCCGCGCCGATGGGGCGTGGCGGTAAGTTCGGCGACCGCAAAGACTCAGGGCGTGAGGGGGGGCGAGATGCTGGCCGTGGCCCTCGTGATGCGGGCTTCTCGGGCCGTCCGGATGATCGAGGTCCGCGCCGGGATAGCCGTGATGGTGCCGCAGGTGCATGGCAAGAGGCTCCACGTTTGGGCGATACCGCATTCAGGGCTCAGCGCGATGCGCTTGAGCAGGCTCAATTTGCCCTGCGCAAACTTGCAGCCCAAGCCCATGGCGAGGCACTCACCCATCTCTTGGCTGCTTGGGAGTCGCGCGATGCAGCGCAGGTGCCGTCACAGCAGGAGCTGGGAAGCCGGGTAACGTCAACCGGTCGCAGTGCCTGGAGCAAGGCTTTGTCTCAAGCCCCTGCGGGTGATGCCAGCACATCGTTGTTGCGCCTGGAGATGGCTGCTGAAGTACCCACACCTGCTGAGCACTTGAGTGCGCGGCGGATGTTGCAGCTGCAGCTGTTGACCAAGCGCAATGATCCCGCACCCGCTCAAACCTGGGGTCAGGACACCGCTGCGGTGCTTTCCACTACTTTTGACGCAGGAGTTGCCCGCCGCCTGCAAAACGTGTTGAAAGTCCTGCTTAAGCCCTGATGTGATGCACTGAGAGGCGCTTGACTGCGCCTTTTGCCTTGTTTGCGTCGGGCGATGGTGCTGTCAGGCGAAGAACTTCGGCACGTGGCGGGACGGCACGAGCGTCCCAGTCGCTCAGAGTGATTCTCTTCAGCCCATTCGGCAGGTCGTGGTCTGCTGGCTGGTGGGTATGGCCGTGAATGAGGGTTGTGGCTTGAGCAATGTGCAGCCAGTCATGGCAGCCTTGGGTATCCAAGTCTGCGTAGCTTGCCCCGCTGAGCTTGAGTTGTTCGCTTTTCGCCCGCAGCGCTCGCGCGGTTTCCTGGCGTTGGGTGAGTGGCTGGTTCAGAAAATCTGATTGCCATTGGGGGCTGCGCACCAACCTACGGAAGTTCATGTAATCGGTATCCGCCAGACACAATGCATCTCCGTGAGACAACAACCAGCGCTGGCCGGCAAAGTCAAGCACTGTTGGGTCACTCAAGATCGTCATGCCGCAAGTTTTGGCAAATGCGGGCCCAAGCAAAAAGTCCCGGTTGCCGTGCATGAAATAGACAGGGAGGCGACGGGATGCCTCGCGTAGCACCTGCCCACAGCGGGCCTCAAAGCCGCAATCTGGATCGTGTAGCGTCAATGCAGGTTGTGCAACATCATCTCCAACCCAAACCTCGAACAGATCGCCCAAAATAAACAAGGCATCGACCTGCGTCGTGTGCATGAAGCGTTGCCAGCATTCGAATGTCTCAGCCTCGTTGGCCTGCAGATGCAGATCAGAAATAAAGTCAATCTGGCGCCAGTGTGCAGGCGCCACCAGCACCGACCCAAGCGGCACCCCGCAGGTGGGTGACTTCTCGGAATCGGCGTTGTTCATTTCAAAGTGCGACTGCCTTTTCCATGATCACATCCTGAACAGGCACATCATCATGGTGCCCGCGTCGGGCTGTTTTGACAGCCTTGATCTTGTCGACGACGTCGATACCAGAGATAACTTTGCCGAAGACCGCATATCCCCAGCCTTGGGATGAAATGGCGGTGTGATTCAGGAAACCGTTGTCCGCGACGTTAATAAAAAACTGGGCCGTGGCCGAATGAGGGTCGCCGGTGCGGGCCATGGCTACGGTGTAGTTGAGGTTCTTCAGGCCGTTGTTGGCTTCGTTGTCAATCGGCTTGTCGCCCTTCTTCTCTTTCATGCCGGGCTCCATGCCGCCGCCTTGGACCATGAAGCCCGGAATGATGCGGTGAAAAATGGTGTTGTTGTAGTGGCCCTTGTTCACGTAGCTTAAAAAATTAGCGACGGTTTTTGGGGCCTTCTCTTGGTCCAGTTCCAGAGTAATTACGCCATAGTTGGCAATGTGGAGTTCGACTTGGGGGTTGCTCATGATTTAGTTCACCAGGGTTGCAGAGTTGATAAGAATGGGCGTTTTCGGAACGTCAGAGGGGAATGGGCCGCCGGGGCCTGTGGGCGCGGCCTTTATTTTTTGAACCACGTCCATGCCGCCGACGACTTTGCCAAACACGGTGTAGCCGGGCTGCTGGGCGCTAGGGTCCAGGAAACCATTGTCCTTGACGTTGATAAAAAATTGGGCTGTGGCGGAGTTGGGGTCGTTGGTGCGGGCCATGGCTAGCGTGCCAGGTACATTCTTGGGGCCGCCCTTGGCCAGCGCATCGCGTCCTTCATGCACGACGGGAGCGCGGGTTCTCTTTTGCACATAGTTGGCATCGAACCCGCCGCCCTGAACCATAAAGTTCTCTATGACGCGGTGAAAAACCGTTCCGTCGTAGTGCTTGTCTTTGACGTACTGCAAGAAGTTTTCAACGGTCTTGGGTGCTTTGTCAGGATAGACCTCCACAACAAAGTCACCGGCCGTGGTGGCAAACTTGACTTTGGGTGTGTTTTCGGCAGCGGTAGAAATTGCTACTGAAAAAATAGCTGTACCTGCAATCAACACGCCGGCTAGAGTAGAAAGCTTCATAAATTTCATCCAATGACTCCTTCAAAAAATATTTTCCAATGCGCACCTTGCCGCACCCAATACTGACGTTTGGTTGGCCCGGTCCGTGCACCGCTGGCAACTTCGCCAAAGGTGACCACCATGGTGTCTGCCGCGTCGGTCCAGCGCATGAACGAGAGGTCTTTCAACTCAATTTGGCGCCCCTGCGTCTTTCGCATTTCACCACGTAAGGCAGGCGCCCACTGGCTTAGAGTCTTGCCATTGCTGTTGAAATCCTGGCTGTAAAAATCAAGCACTCGCTCCACATTGCCGCTGGACTTTGCACTTTGCCAAGCGGTCAGTGCGTTTTCAAATTGTTTCCCATCTGACCGGGCGCTGTGCGGGGCCACCCAATTCAGTTTTTGGGCAATGACAACCGGTGTAGTGCGAATGGCGACAGTCTGAATTATTTTTTCAAGGTCGGGGTTTGACAACACCAGGCAGCCATCGGTAGCCAAGGGCGGGCGTGAGAACTGGCCAGGTGGCGTGCCATGCAACCAAATACCGCTGCCGGTCTTGCCGCGCCTGGTGTCCAGAATGTTGGGGTAATTGATGGGCAATGCGCCTGAGCCATAAAAGTCTTTAAGTGACTTCGGGTTGAGGTTGCTGGTGATGAAGTAAATGCCCAATGGGGTGCGCAAGTCGCCTTCCACGGACTTCTCCCAACCCGATTTGCCTACAGAGATGTAATAGTCCGCCACCAATGTCAGTCCGGTCGGACCATTCTCAAAAAGATACAGCCTCGACCTGGAGGTGTCTACAGCAATCGCGTGCCTGACCTGTTGGGACAGTGACAGGAACTGAGACGGGATGGCGCCAGCAGGTGGACGCTCTTTCAGCGCTTTCAGGCGCATTTGTGATTCATTCCTAAGCTCACCCAGTGTCACTGCGCCCGCTTTGAGCATAGTGCTTGGTACATCACCGAGGACGTTGACGGGGCGGATTTGCGCAGCCAAGAGGTCGCCATACACCAGTTGGGCCAGCTGAAAACTGGGATAATTTTTTACCAGTTGCTCAACCTTGGCCAGTGCTTCGCGGTTGTGTCCCCTGCCAATCAATCGGTAAACTTCAATAAGGCCAGCCTCTGCAAGACCGGCTTGAATGGTCTTCACCTGATTTTTGACGGCATGGCGTTGCTGGGACTGGACCGCAACAGAGTCTTGTTTCTTTGCGCTATTGGCGTGCGAAAAGAATGCCGGGACGAGCGCCAAGGCAGCAGCTGACAGTAGGGAAAACGGCTTCATCAGGGGTTCAGGCAAAACGGCACCACGGACGCGTGTCCACGGTGCCGTTTGTATCTGCCCGGTGCTTGTCAGTGATCAATTGCCCGTCGATTCCTTGACGATCAGCCATTGATCACCGCTTTTGACCATGTCCAGCGTTTTTCTGCTCGATACAGACAGTGAATCCGCGGGGTAGCTCGGCCGGAACTTGGCCAAAGCTTGGTTGCCAGTGACTTTGATGGTCAGATTTTCAAGTTTGAC
>JAUXQA010000160.1 GCA_030683195.1 Rhodoferax sp.
GATTAGGTATAACTTGCTATCAAATAGAAACTTGAAAACCAATAGATACGCCGGCTAGCGTCTGATTTTATTTAAAAATAATCCCTAAAGGCCTGAAAACGGCTGCAGAGGCCTTGGTACAGGCAACTGCAGCCGACGAAAAGCCTTAAAGGATTGAGCTGCTCTTCAGGCTTCAGGCAACCGGCTTGAATTCAAAGCCGTTGCCCAGTTTCTCCACCCGGCCAAATGCCGGGAACGGGAAGTGGAACCCACCCGCCATCACGCGGTCGTTCACGATCATGTCAAACACCTTGCGGCGAGCCACGCGAGCGTCTTCTGCATTCATGTCAAATTGCACCGCCCAATCAGGGTTGCGGGCAAAGAGCTGAGGCACATTGGTGATGTCGGCCAAGTACGCAAATTTTTCGCCCTTGCTTTCCACCATAAACAGGGTGTGGCCGGGCGTATGGCCGTAAGCGGCCACGCTCTTGATGCCGGGTGCAACTTCCACACCTGCCTCGAACGTGACCAGCCGGCCCGCATCCATACCGCCCAGCATGCGACGCACCGTCTGGAAGGCACCTTTCATGGCGTCCGGGGCCGCAGCCATGCGGGCATCGTCCATCCAGAACGCGTGCTCCACGGCGGGCACCATGATTTTGGCGTTGGGGTACACCAACTGGCCGGCCTTGTTGCGCACACCCAGAATGTGGTCGCCGTGGTAGTGACTCAGGATCACGGTGTCGATGTCCTGCGCCGTGTAGCCGGCTGCGTTCAGGTTCATCATCAGGCGCCCGGTGGTGGGGCCGCCGTTGTCAGAGAAACCGGTATCCATCAGGATTTTGCGGTTGCCCGACACAATCAAAAACGCGGTGTAAGGCACATCAAGGTACTCAGTGGGCAGATTCTGGGAGCGCAGCAGTTCCTGCACTTCACCCAGCGGCGCATTGCGCACAAACTCAGCTGCCAAGGGGCGACGCGTCACACCATCGTTCAGGGCGATGACTTCAATGTCACCGATTTTTTGCTTGCGAAAGCCTACCTGCACCACACTGGGGGCGCCCAGGTTAGGCGCTGATTGCGCGCCCAGGGGCAAGAATGATCCCGCAGCATAAGCCGCTACAGCAGCTCCACCACCCACAAAAAAGTCACGACGCGTCACCATATCAATATCCTCAAAATAATTTAAAACTGGATGGTCTCAAACGAAACCAATCAGTGCAGCTCCATGACCGCATGCCCTTTCCAAGCGCAATGGCATTTGTATACAAAACGCCCAGCCCCCCGAAGAATGGCCATAACCCCAAGGACTGATCACGCGCGTCAGTCTTTTAGCAGCCCTGCCAGCAACTTGGCCACATGCACCGCCTCGCGCTGGGCGCCATCATGAATCTGATGGCGGCAACTCGTGCCATCGGCCACCACAATGGCGTCGGGCTGGTTACGCACGGCGGGCAGCAAGCTGAGTTCGGCCATTTGCATGGACACTTCATAGTGATTGGCTTCATAGCCAAAACTGCCCGCCATACCGCAGCAACTGCTCTCAATCAGCTCCGGCGTGGCACCGGGAATCAGCTTCAGCACCGCCATGACCGGCGTGATGGCGCCAAACGCTTTCTGGTGGCAATGGCCGTGTAACAAAACCGGCTGGTTGACGGGCTTGAGCCTCTCAACCAAGGCCTTGAGCTGGCCCGCTGCCGCCTCGCGCGCCAAAAACTCCTCAAACAAGAACACATGCTGGCTGATCAGACTGGCCGCATCGCCCAGGCCCATCACCAGCATTTCGTCGCGCATGGTCAGCAGGCAGGACGGCTCCAGCCCGACGATGGCAATGCCTTGCCGGGCAAAGGGCAACAAGGCGTTCACCGCTTCCTGGGCGCGGGCCTTGGCCTCATCGACCATACCCACCGATAAATAAGTGCGACCGCAGCACAGGTGCTGACCGTCAGCCACGGCTTTGGTGGCCACATGCACGGTGTAACCCCCGGCCTGCAGCACCTGCACGGCCGCCACGGCGTTTTCGGACTCAAAGAAACCATTGAAGGTATCGACAAACAGCACCACCGGTTTGGCAGACGCCAACACCGCCTCGCGGCTTGCCAACTGCAGGCGGGCCGCATTGGCATTGAAGAAATGCTGACGCTTCCACTGAGGCAGGCTGCGCCGGGCCGACAGGCCCAGAACTTTCTCGCCCAGACGGGCAAGCCATGGCGAGCGATTGCGCAGGTTCAGCAGCGGCGCCATGCGGCTGGCCAGGGCCGCGTACTCGGGCAGGCGGCCAATGAGCTTGTCTTTGAGCGTGTGGCCGTGGCGCGCCTTGTAGGCATGCAAATACTCCACTTTCATTTTGGCCATGTCCACGCCGGTGGGGCAATCGCGCTTGCAGCCTTTGCAGCTCACGCACAAATCCATGGCCTCTTGCACCGCATCGCTGCTCAGGGCATCAGCGGCGTTCACGCCTTCAAGCTGACCGCTCAGGGCCAGACGCAAGGTGTTGGCGCGCCCGCGGGTGGCGTGCTTTTCGTCTCGGGTGACGCGGTAGCTGGGGCACATGGTGCCGGCGTCGAACTTGCGGCAGTGGCCGTTGTTGTTGCACATCTCCACGGCCTTGGCCAGGCCCTGCGCGGGGTCGCCCCCGGTGCCGGGGGCTGAGGTTTCCTCGGTAACGGGGTTGTTTTGTACGTTCCAGGCGCTCCAGTCCAACGCGGGCTGGATCGGAAAAACTTTGTAGTTGGGCGAATAGCGCATCAGGCGCGTGTCGTCCATCTTGGGCGGGTTGATGATGCGCTGGGGGCTAAACAGCGCATCGGGATCAAGTTTTTGCTTGATCTGGGCAAACGCCTGCGTGATCTGGGGGCCAAACTGCCACTCGATCCACTCGCCGCGACACAGGCCGTCGCCGTGCTCGCCACTGTAGGCGCCCTTGAACTTGCGCACCAGCACGGCGGCCTCTTCGGCGACGGCGCGCATCTTGGCGGCGCCGCCACGCCGCATGTCGAGGATCGGCCGCACGTGCAGCG
>JAUXQA010000161.1 GCA_030683195.1 Rhodoferax sp.
GTAGTATTTTCGTTGGTAAAGTAAAATGCATTATTGCCCATCACTTCACGGAATACAGGAATATCACGCGCAATAATTGGTAATTTATGCTGTGCCGCTTCTATTAGTGGTAGGCCAAAACCCTCGCCGTAGGAAGCTGCAATTAAGCATTTACTAGCAGCATAGAGCAACTCCAAATATTCATCGCTGATGCCGTCAAGCCAAAACAAATGTTGGCCTAATTGTTGATGTTTTTGCAACCTCTCAACAAGTGATTCAACCAGCCAGCCTTGCTTACCGACGATGACTAAGTTGACCGTAGCACCTTTTGCCCACAGGTCCTCAAAAGCATCAAGCACTTGACTGTGTCCTTTTCGAGGTTCCAGAGTGCCGACCATTAAAAAGCTGTTTCCTAACTTGATTTTTTCTAAAGTTGGCAGTGCGCATGAAGGTAATCCAGTGCTGGGTGTAGAATTATCAATATCAGCACCGTTATGAGACCAAGTAATCTTTAATGGACGTAGGGTTTTTTTATTATTTTTGACCATCCACATAGATAACTCAGTTGCTACCGTTTGTGAAACACAAACCACACCGTCATTCTCAGTGATGCATTCAAGCCATTTTGAAAATCCCTCTGCTGTACCAGGTGGAAAATACTCAGGCATTTGCAGACAAAGCAAGTCATGAAGCAAAAATTCTATATGTACGCCCTGCCGCCTCATGTCTTGGTAAGATTCTCGCTGTGATGCCACAACTTGGGGTTGCAGGTCTAGACCAAAAAAAATGTCACCTGGAGCATAGTCAATGGGGAGATCAGGCAGGTTTAAAGGTTGCCCACCCAAAAAGATATTTGTGTAGTTGCGTGCGTAATGGTAGCCGTGCTCTAGGGTTGCAAAGATTGGTTCAACACGGTACCCGTCAGGCGGGTTTAGTAACCACTCTCTAAGAATGCTTCGGACGACCCGCTGGATCCCGCTTCTGGCATCACGCTGCACCAGTTCGGATATATCAACCAACCATTGTTTACGCGGGTTGTGTCTGTCGATTAATGCTGTCTTGAGTTTTTCAGCACTTTGGTGCCAAGTCGACCACGATAGCTGGTTTGATTGAGGATGCAGTCCAACACGATAAAGATCGTACCAGTTGTTTATAGCAGTGGCTAAGTCCTGTGGAGTACTCCCAGCGAAGTAGTAAGCGAATTCACTCGCCACTTCACGGAAAACAGGTATATCGCGCGCCACAATTGGCATGCCATGAAGGGCAGCTTCTACAAGAGACAATCCAAAACCTTCATTCAGACTCGCTGCAATTAGGCAACTGCTTGCAGCATAGACCTGCTGCAAATATGCATCGCTGATGCCCTTCAACCAAAAAAGGCGTTGTCCGTTTTCAGGGTGCTGTAGCAACGTTTGCGCAAATTCATCTACTTTCCAGCCCTGTTGTCCGACTAGGACCAAATTGACATCTAACCCTGCTGACCATAACAAATCAAGTGCTTCAACAATTTGGACTTGACCTTTACGTGGCTCTATTGTTGACACGCATAAAAAGGTAATACGGCTACGGATGGCGGCCATAACGTTACCCGCATTTGATGGCAGCCCATGCGAGGGTTTAGAGCCATCAATGTCGGCACCAATGTGTACGCCTGCCAATTGAAAATTCAATAAGGAAGAAAAATTATTGCTGAGAAGCCATTTCCCATAAGCATCGGCGGTCGCGTGTGAAATACAAATAGCTCCGTCTGAACATCCGACCATGTCCAGCCATTGTTCATGCAAATCTTTAGCGTTGGAATCTTTGAACAAATCTGGTAGCTGTATAGGCAGTAAGTCATAAACCAGCCACTTGACTATGACGCCATCCAGACGCAATTGTTTGTAAAAATCCAGCTGTGCAAGTTGCACATGGTGTTGCATGTCCAGGCCAAAAAACAGATCCCCGCGCTGCCATTGAATGGGGTCATCTGGCCCGGAATCACTACCGTGTTCTAAAAACCTCTGAGTGAAGTGTCGGGCATATCGGTACCCCTCAGTTTGTGTGGCGAATACCGGTTCCACACGATACCCCGTTGGTGGTCTTAGCAGCAATTCCTTAAGGTAGCTGCGTACCACACGCTGCACCCCGGTCGCTGAATCACGTTGCGACAACTCAGAAACATCCAGTAACAGTTGGCGCTCGATTCCGGCACTTTGATTTTGAGCCAAACATATGCTCAGCGCCGCCATTGATGCAGAGCCCGGTGTCGGCAGGTGAGGTGCCATAGCTTGCATGAGACGGGCGCTTGCAGTGGATCGGGCCACATAGCATCCGTGGCTCGGGCCGTCAACGCCAAGAGCAGCCCAAGCCTCTAGCGCCCGCTGTGCCGATGCATCCCATGAAAAAAGCTTGGCGCGCTTCCTGCCTGACTGCCGCAATGTGGCGCGGAAGGCGTTGTCCTGTAAAGCATGCGCTATGTGTGCGGTGATGTCATCCACATCAAATGGGTCAAACATAGCGGCTTCGAGACCAATGACTTCAGGCAGGCTAGCTGTATTGGCACCAATCACCGCAGCCCCACAAGCCATTGCCTCAAGCGCGGGCAGACCAAAACCTTCATGCCACGATGGAAAAACAAATAGCTTGCACAGGTTGTAAAGTTGAACTAATTCAATATCTGAGACGTAGCCGCTGAAAAGCAGCTCATGGGGCAGTAGTCCTGCCAGGTTGGCGCAAGCACGCAACTCACTCATGTTTCCGTCAGGTATTTTGCCAGCGAATAACAATTGATGTGATTCGCGTACCACTTGAGGTAAAGCCGCAAAGGCTTCGATCAAGCGTGGCAGGTTTTTTCGAATGTCAGCACCGCCGGTGTAAAGAATTACTGGTTTTGTAATGCCAATTTTATGTTCTAGCGCCTCTTTTTCTAATTTGCTGATGTGCAGTGGTTTGAAAAATGATTCAATGGCGGTTGAAATATTTATAATATTATTTGATGCAATATTTAACAGCGTCAAACCTTCTTCTCTGGAAAACTCTGAGATTGATAGATGGATTGTAGCTTTTTCTTGATATGATAATTTTTTAAAATAGTATTTTTTGAAATTCTGATTAAAATCAAAATACTGATTTGAGTAAATTAATGGAATTGAGTCGTAATAAATAACACTTATCGGTGTATGTAAATCATGTTGCCGTATACTGGTGACAGCATTATCAGAAAAACCTTCAAAAAGACTATTAATATGAATTACATCAGGCTGAAGACTTTGGAGAAATTCTTCTCGCAACAATTCTGCAACAATACGACGGGATTCATTCTCTGAATCATGATCATCAACTGGTCCTAGTGCATGCCAAACACGAATATTCTCTTGGGGTAAAATCCCATCAAAAGCTGCACGAATAGGTTCAATGGTATCTGGAAACAAGCCAGATAAAGCTAAAATTATTTCATGCTGGCCACGATTTCTGACAACTGCTTGAGTAAACGATAATGTATAACGACCAATGCCTCGGTAACGGCTTTCGGTCTGTGCACCTTGCATATCAATGACAATGCGCATTATTTAATCCCTGATTTTTTTGAAAAGCATTTGTCAATTGATTTACTATTCGACTCGCATGGGCACTCAAAACGATACCACCTGTGGTAGATCCGAAAAAATATTCTAAGTATTTATTTTGACGGTCTATTTTTGTTTTGTAAATTGCTGCTTCATCCGATAGGTCCATATCGATTATTAAAGTTTCTCGCGAAACATTTTCCATGAGCGAATTTAATAGATGGTTTTTTCCATCGAAGTCTGCTACACGGCCTAATAATTTTTGGTATATTTCTTCAATAAATTCAGCATCCGGTAGATAGGCGAGTTCGTTGATTAATGCGTGATATGAGTTGTCGATAGATATAGAATCTGTATTTGAAAGGATGTTTTTAGATGTGTTTAAAATATTTTCCTCGAAAATTTCGGATGATTTTCGATCTGCCATGCCATATAAAATTTCACTTAAAGAAATATTATTTTTCAGTAGATTGGACCAGTATTTAAATTCGCTATCATTCGGTAAGCGAGAGAATTTTATTTTAAATGCACCATGTATAATACGCTTGCGGTGTTTTTCCCGCATTTCTTCGATCATTTTATAAATCCTTAAAAATTTCAAATATTAAAGTATAGCTATACATATCGCGTGAAACCATCAAAAATATTAGGTTGAATTTTGAAAAGTTGCGACAACTCTATATGCGTTGCATGCAGATAAAATCTATTGAGGCCGTCAAAATAAATAAACGTATAGTCACGTTCAACCAAATAGTTTTCCCATAAATGCCATGTAGGAATCTCGGTGCTCGGTTCAGTGGCCTCCATTACGACCACCCATGGCCGTGCAGGATTCGTACTCCATCCTGCAAGCACTGCCGCTTCCATGCCCTCGACGTCAATCTTTAGCCAGTGAATAGCGCGGGTGCCAACCTCATCAAACAGTGCAGTCAAGGTAGTTGCTGGCACTTTTGTCTCGTTCACTTGCCACCCTGCAAGTTCGTGGCGGTGTGCAAATGCTTCAGTACCGGTGGATAAACCGGTTTTTGGGATGTGGTAAAAATTTTGCGTGCCTGGGTGTTCCGCTAGCACTGCTTGCACCACTCGTTCATCGGGTCTGTCGTTGCGCAAGGCCTCTGCATACTCAGGCAATGGTTCTACATGCACACCACGCCAGCCGCGCTCGTAAAACGCTTTGCTAACCGAGTCAACCACTGGGTCGTGGGCGCCAACGTCAATATAAAACCCGTTTTCTACGCGCCCCAAAGCGCGCCACAACATCACATCCTCAAAGTTTTGCGCATATGACGTAATCCCTACATCTGGTTTGGCTGGTGTTTGTAACGCTGGCCGTGCCGCAAGTGCCAAGGTGGCAGCGGCTTGCTGCAACTGTTCAAAACGAACTGTTTCATTCAACACTCGTGTTTCAGCCAACAGCATGCTGTTAATCTTTTGATTACTTATCGAGGCTGCTGTTTTAAAGTGACCAATGGCACGCTCTCTATCCCCCGCTGCAATAACGGCCTTCCCCAATGTGCTGTAAACCCCAGCAACAAGCACTTGGCTCATCATTCTTTTGCTACAGCCCCAGTCCTGCGCTAAGCGTATTAATTGTTGTGCAAGTTGTGTGTTGTCGGCTTGCAACTGGCCAGTTGCTGCCAGTAGCGCAAGCTTGGCCCGGTCAGGATGGTGTTGTAAGGTTTCTTTAGTTAAGTTAGCCAAGCTCGCCCAATCGCCTAGCTGCCATTGGATGCGGCTTTGCTCCAGCAGGTTTTCGTCGTAAGGCACAAGGTGTTGAACATCTTCATGCTCATTTTGAGCTGTAGCCGTTGATTCATCTGCCTTATCTGCTTCTTTTTTAGGAGCTTCAAACAAGTTTTTGACCCAATCGCTGATACGCATGAACAGGTTAACCACGTGCTGTGCTCCAGGGAGTCAGTTTGTGCGCATGACGCATTGGCGTTCTCATTTAGGCTGTTCGCCCATAGGTGTCTTCAAACCTCACAATATCGTCTTCACCTAGGTAGCTGCCAGATTGCACTTCTATCAGGTGCAAATCGATCTTGCCTGGGTTGGCCAGCCGGTGTGTGTGGCCTAGTGGGATGAAAGTCGATTGGTTTTCGCCGAGCAATACTTCTTTGCCGTCTACAGTCACCAAAGCGGTTCCGCTAACCACAATCCAATGCTCGGCGCGGTGGTAATGCATTTGCAACGACAATTTTTCGCCAGGCCGAACCATGATGCGCTTGACCTGAAAGCGCTCTGCTGCGTCAACCCCTTCGTACCAGCCCCAGGGGCGGTATACACGGAGGTGCTGCAGGTGTTCGCTGCGGCCATGGTCATCAAAGTGTTCTATGGCCCGTTTGATTTCTTGGGCTGCTGTACGTTGCATCACCAGCACGGCATCTGCGGTTTCTACCACCACCACGTTATCAAGCCCAATCACGGCCACAAGTCGGCTTTCGGCGCGGATGTAGCTGTTGGTGGTTTGGGTGGCAAATACATCGCCTTGCAGGGCGTTGCCTGCGTCGTTTTTGGCGGCAATTTGCCACAGCGAGTCCCACGAGCCCACGTCGCTCCAGCCAAATTCAACCGGCACCACGGCGGCGCGAGTTGTTTTTTGCATGACGGCGTAGTCAATCGAGTCTGAGGGGCAGGCCAAAAAGTCTACGTTGCCGGGGCGGCAAAAGTCGAGGTCTTGCAGCCTCCCTTGCCATGCGCGGGTTGCTGCTGCCAAGATGTCAGGGCTATGGGTTTTGAGTTCTTCCAGGTAGCGCGCTGCTGTAAACACAAACATGCCGCTGTTCCATGTGGTGCCACCTTCTGCCAGGTAGTGGGCTGCAGTGGCGCGGTCTGGTTTTTCAATGAACGCGGTCACTGCGCACGCGCCGCTGCCAGGTGCCTCAGTGGCAAGTGGCACCCCTGACTTGATGTAGCCATAGCCCGTTTCAGGCCCGGTCGGCAAGATGCCAAAAGTGACCAAGTAGCCTGCTCGGGCTGCTATGGCTGCGTCGGACACCGCTTGTTGGAAGGCCGCAGTGTCTTGAATGACGTGGTCTGCTGGTAGTACCAGCATCAACGCTTCAGGGTCATGCTCACTCAAATGCAGCGCTGCTAGTGCTATGGCGGGCGCGGTGTTACGCCCTGCGGGCTCAAGGTAAATGGCGGCAGGTGTTTGGCCTGTGGCAATGCATTGCTCTCGCACCAGAAAGCGGTGCTCCTGGTTGCACACCAGCAATGGGGCCTGGGCGCCGGCCAAAGCGGCCGCACGCTCAATAGTCGCCTGCAGCATGGTCTTTGCACCAACAAGTGCCAGCAGCTGCTTGGGATACGAGGCTCGAGACAAGGGCCAAAGGCGCGTGCCAGAGCCACCGGAGAGGATGACGGGGTGAATTGTGGTCATGGCTTTAAAAGGCGGTTTGCAGGCGTTGGGCAGTTTCTGGGTTTAGGTGGGGCAAAGCGTTTGGGCATCGGCGTTCAGGGCTTTTAGCCGGTCCAGGACTTGTTGAACCGGGGGGGTGGTTGATGGTTTGCATGGTGGTTTTCTCCTGCCACTGTGCCGGTAACTTAATGATATGCAATTGCAGCTCATCACTTAATTTTGTTTGGGGGTTTTGGTTGCCCCGCATTTCAAATCGCCGGTGAGCTTGGTGGGTTTCACCAGCTGCATCAAAGAGGTCAAAGTTTAAAAGGTGGATGCCAATGACGGGCGCAAGGGCTTGGTTGTTGTTCTGGCCGTCACAAGACTTCGAAATACCCTGGCTGAACACAGAGTCGGTGAGTTGTTCCATGTTTGCGTCAGAACCTCAAGTCAACTGCGAAAAGTAAGCAATGGTTCTTTTCAACCCTTCGCTCAATGGAACAATCGGGTGCCAATCCAACATTTGCCGTGCCAAAGTCAAGTCGGGTTTCCTTTGCCGGGGATCATCGGCAGGCAGCGGCAGGTGAATAATATTTGAGCGACTACCTGTGAGGCGTAACACTTCTTCTGCTAACTCATGCATGCTGAATTCGTCCGGATTGCCAATGTTGACAGGTCCGATGAATTCATCGGCAATATCCATCATGCCCACCAATGCATCGATCAGATCATCCACAAAGCAAAAGCTTCTACTTTGTTGTCCGTCACCATACAACGTGATGTCTTCGCCACGTAAGGCTTGCATGATGAAATTGCTGACTACCCGACCATCATCAGGGCGCATCCGTGGCCCGTAAGTGTTAAATATGCGAACCACTTTAATGCGCAACTTGTGCTGCCGGTAGTAGTCGAAAAACAGGGTTTCAGCGCAACGTTTGCCCTCATCGTAGCAACTGCGAATCCCAATGGGATTGACACGGCCCCAGTAACTCTCCTGCTGCGGGTGCACCTCAGGGTCGCCATAAACCTCAGAGGTGGAGGCCTGCAGGATTTTTGCCTTGCATCGCTTGGCAAGCCCCAGCATATTGATGGCACCAAGAACGTTGGTCTTGGTGGTTTGAACCGGGTCAAGCTGATACTGTATCGGACTGGCGGGGCAGGCCAAGTTGTAAATTTCGTCAACTTCCGCATAAAACGGAAAAGTGACGTCATGGCGTATCAGTTCGAAGTTTTCCCGGTCCAAGAGATGGGCCACATTGCGTGTGCTGCCAGTGAAGAAGTTGTCAACGCACAGGACATCATCGCCGCGCTCAACCAGTCGGTCACACAAGTGGCTGCCTAGAAAGCCCGCACCACCAGTGACCAACACCCGTCGTTTTAACATACCACTCATTGTTGTTACCTCAGCGGCGATTGACCCACTCCGGAGCCGGCTTTGACGAAATTTACTCGGCGAAGGAGATCCGGGTTCTTGTGCGCGTTGCATGTTGCGACAGGGCAAGCGACCGGTCCGGCATGTCGCGACGCACCACGGCATTTACGCCGATCCGGCAGTCATCGCCGATGGTGACGCCGGCATGGATGCGTGCGCCCATAGCAATCATGCAGCGCTTACCGATCCGAACGTCACTGGCCACTGTCGCGTGGGGCAAGATGACCGTAAATTCGTCAACCGCGACACGGGCGCCGAGAACATTGTGTGCAAAGAGATGGACGTGCGGGCCGAGCACGACGTCAGTGAGGACGGCAAAGGGGCCCACATAGCAGCCCTCGCCGATCTGGGCGTGCGATGAAACGACCGACGACGGATGAATGAAGCGGGGCCATCGGCAGCCGCGCAGGGCTGGCCGCCCGCGGATTACAGAGGAAAGATCGGGGTCGGCGATTGTTAAAAAGGCATCGGTGCTTGCGCCATCCAGACTGGCAATGAAATTTACCTCGTGCCCGAGTATGGAGCCGGCAGGACGGTCATCCACGATCCCCCGAATAGCAACTCCTGCCGTCTCGAAAATGCAAATGAGGTTGCGGGCATTTCGGCCGCCACCTACCAGCAGAAGCCCATCCGGGGAAGCGGGAGACAAAGGAGCTATCTGTAAAAAAGTCATTTAAGTTACTAGTAATGCAAAGTGCCACTCAGATGTTTGCGCAAGACCTTTGACAACGACCTCAAGGAGGCGACGCCAGCCTTAGATGCAAGCCTTTGAACGGATCAGTCCATGCACTTCCGGATGCGATCGCCCGGTTCCGCACAGATCGACTGGCTCAAGGCTTCCATGGCAGAATCAAAGAATTGGTTATGTCTATATGTGACGAATCGAGATCAATAAAGGTGAAAAAATATAGGTTTTTTATGGCAAAAAAGATTCACTAATATATTTTATTGCGATTTGCATAACAAATACTCAACCCATCAATTCCGAATGAAATTAACTTCGGTCAAGAGATAAGCCGTGATTCTGATCCTTACCTACGCCAAGGTCTGCACCACCTCATTGCATCACCTGTTGATGGAACGTTTTCCAAGTGACGTCTTTCGAAGTCATGGCTTGGGAGGGTGGATACTCGACTCGCTCGTGCAGTTCGTTGCAGCGGCCCCCACCGATACGACGGGCCTGCGCACCTCCTTCGACAATGCACCGATCCGTGCGCGCCTAGCTCAGGCTCGCGCAGCGGGAGAAACGATCACGATAATAAGTGGCGTTCGAGATCCCGTGACCCGGTCCCTATCCGTGGCGATGCAAAACCTGGACGTCGCATTCGCGGACTGCATCAGTCTCTCGGCTGAAGCCAGTGCGCAGGCAATTGCCGCGCGCGTCGCCGACCTCTGGCTCCGGGACACGACCAACGGTGATCCGATCCGCGCCTTCATCGAGCTCATGATCAGGGCGCCACTTTCTTGGTTCGAGCAGGAGATCCATAAGGCGTTCGGGTTCGATCTGCGGGCACATCCCTTCGATCATTCTCTTGGATACTCCCTCCTGTTCCAAGACAACCTGCGTCTACTCCTGTTTCGTCACGAGAGTGCGCCGGCGGCGATCCAGAGCGGCCTCGCACAGCTTTATCCCGGAATGGATGTAGCCCTTCCCCACGACAATGCGGGCTTGGAGAAGCCGAGCGGTGAAATCTATCGCGCCCTGCAGCAGTGCTTCCGGCTCCCGCGCGCGAAACTGGAGGAAATTTACGCCCACCCCGATGTGTGTGCTTATTTTTCACCGAAAGAGATTGCCGCCGCGATCGATCGATGGGCAGAGCCCGCACCCCGGCGAGTGTGGGTCCAGCCACCGCTCCCTGCCGCGCCACGCGCCACATTCGCAGCGACTGTATTCATACCCGTGAGAAATCACGCCAACTGGATCGGCGAGCAGATCGCCAGCCTTGTCGCACAATGGCGGCCCGACGTTGAACTGTTGCTGGTGGACGACGGCTCCCAGGACGGCAGCCTCGGGGTGGCCTTGGACCGGCTGGCTGGCTGGCCCGGCGTGGCAGCGACCGTCATGCGAAACAGCAGGGCAATCGGTCATGGCATGCTGCCAGCTGTGGTCGCCCTGTCGCGGGCGCCGGTGATCATTCAGGCAGATAGTGACGACATCACTTTGCCCGGCCGCCTTGACACCATAATCCATCAGTTTGCCACTCACCCAGATTGCAGACTTGTGACATCCAATGCGGTGCTGCTGAGCGAGGGTGGTCTTCCGATCGGTCTACTTGATGTACAGTCGTCGGACGTAGTGATCAATGACCCTGTGGCGCTAGCCGACCAGCAGGACAATATTTATTGGCTTGGGGCTTCATCCGCTTTTCACCGTTCGATCATTGAAGATTTCGCACCGCTTGATCCGGAACTGTGCGCCTATGGCCTCGATCTCTTAACCGGCTTTCGGGCCACTCTTTTGGGAAGCCAGCGATATCTGGCGCGTCCCCTAGTAGGCTGGCGACAGCATGCGAAAAATAGCCATCGGATAATAGGGGCCCACAACAAGGATGCTGCATCGCAGGAGCATCTGGCAGCCATACTCTTCATGACGCGGGCCCAGCGACTACGCGACGTCTCATGGCTTGAGGCTCACGGCAAGCTTGGTCACGACCGCGCTGCAGCGATCGAAGCACGCTGGCGCAGCGACTATATGGCTCAAGCGGACACTTGGATCCGGCTTCGCAACCGGCTCACCGGAACGCACGCAGCCCCCGCGCCCCAAGCTGCGGGCGGCTCGCAGGGGGAGTTCTATGTTCCGGCGGTGCCGCCTATTTTGACCTTGCAGCGAGGCATTGAGCACCGGACTCCGCAAATGGCTCAGGTCTTGCACCGCTGGGGTGGCATGCATTCTGGCGAAACTACGATGGTCTGGACCAGCCGACAAGTGGTGATCGTCCTGCGCATTCCCGATCCCGAGGCGCAGGCTCTGGTCGTGACGCTAGCGGGCCAGCCCTACATCGACCGGCAGTCGATTTTCCTCTCGCTTGATTTCACTCCTCCCGTCGAAGTGACGGTTATCGCCGGCGAGCTTAGGCGAGTGATCGTGCCAATCACGACCCGCCGGGATCCTGTGCGTGCCCTTATGACACTGATGATCATCGTCCCGGAGGCAGCGATGCCAGTGACGTTCGATCCGGAAAACGAGGATCGTCGCGTTCTTGGGGTGGCGCTGTTCGCGATGGAGGTCATCTGACCGTACTGGAACGGACGCGCTGGTGGTTCGTCACAGCAGGTGGAGGACGCGCCTTTACTGCGCTAGAGCGCGCAACACGTTTCCGCGGGTGGTCATGAGCTTTCCGGTGATTGCCGTCTGCGCCTCGAACGGTGTTTGCCGGGAGGGTGTTGATCAAGTCGGCCAACAGGTGTGGCGCGTTGGCAAAGAGTTTTTTGAGGACGAAGTCGTTCTTGGGGTCGAGCAAGGGGCCCGCAGCGATCGTGGTCGACATCGCTTCAAAGGGCGGGTTGGCATGTGTATTGGGCGGTTGGTTGTGGTTGCGTTGTTCGCAGTTACCTTAAGCCGGTTTGCTGCCTGTTTGCTAGTTGCAGGGTTTTGCAGGTAAGCCCAACAGGCCAAGTTGCTGGGTGACCCGCGCTGCACTGAGCAGGCGCACCTCGCTTTTTGGGGCACCGGCCTGAACGGCGCATTGAAAGTGTTGCAGTGCCCGCTGCCCCTGGCCGCTGACTGTGGCTGCCCGCCCCAAGCTGTTATGCACGCCAGATACCAATATCTGGCTGATCAGCTTCTTGCTGCAGCCCCAGTCTTGCGCCAAGCTGCCTGGACAGCCAAGTTTTGAAGCGCTCAAACAGGGTGGGGCTCATAGGCTGACTGGCGCGGTGGCCTTAATGCTCCGAAAACACAGCCGCCAGGGTGGGGGCGTCCAAGATGCGGTCGATCCACACCTCTAGCTGCTCGGGCGTGGCACTCTGCAGGCGTTGGGCGGTGTCTGGGCTTAGGAGGCCGAAGCGCCTGGTGAGTTGGCGGGTAAGAGTCGCGACAAGGGTCTCTGCTTTGCCTCGTTGTATGCCCTGTTGTAAGCCTTGTTGCATGCCTTGTTGCATGCCCTGTTGCATGCCCTGTTGCACGCCGCGTTCGATGGCGAGGCGTTCGACGCTGGTGACGTATTTCATGCTGGTTTCTCCTTCAATTTGCTCAATATCTTGCCATAGTTGCTTTTCCAGGCCATCGGGCAGGCGCATCATCCAGTCGAGCACGGCAAACAGGTCCAGCACGCGTTGGCGGTTCCAGCCGTGGGTGTAGAGCAGGCGCACCAGTGTGCGTTTGGCTTGGTAGCGTTGCTCTGGGTTGTGTTTGGTTTGCCGTGTGCGCAGGTGGGCGGCTGTTATCAGGGCAAAGGGGTTGGGATCGGTTGCAAGGCCTTCTATCTGCTGTGCGTAGTCAAGCAGTTTGACCACCGGAAAGCGCAGTTCGTGGATGCAACCCAGCGTCTCAAAACCAAAGTGAGTGGGTTTCCAGTTTTCATCGTCGTCAGCCAGCACGGCCATGCTGGCGATGGGGCAGGCATAGCGGTCGTACAGGCGGTAGTTGTAGGTGAACATGCGCTGGGCAAATTCGGCATCACGGGTGCCTTGTACTTCGACATGAATATAAATCCAGCGCTCTTGGCCGTCGATGAGGGTCACACTGGCCAGTGCGTCAGCAAAGCGTTTGCCCAACCCGGCATCACGCACCACTTGGCGCAGTTCAACGTTTTTGAATTCGTGGCCCTGCGCCCAGTCGATTTGGGCCGAGGCCTTGGGAAAGTAGAAGTCCATGAACTCCGGGAAGGCGTGTTCAAGGATGTCTTTCCAGGGGCTGTCGTACTCGTCAGCGAGCGGGCTGAGGTGATCGGTCATGATTTAAAGGCCTGGTTCACGCAAGAGCAGGTCTTTGATCAATTCAATCTGGGCTTCAGCCTTGATGAGTTCTTCTTGCATAAGCTGCTGGCGGGTGGCATGTTCACGGTTTTCAGCCTCAAGTTGCTGATTAAGTTGCTGCAGGTCAGCAGTACTTTTTTGTTGCACCGCCAAAGACTCGTGGCGCTGCAAGGCAAGTTTTGCTTGCTCATCTCGGGCAGTGGTGAGGCTGTGTTTTTCTTTGACGAGTTCATCGCGCTGAGTCTGCGCTTCTGCTTTAGCCTGAGCTTCGGCATCGCGTTGGGTCTGAGCCTCTACTTTGGCCTGAGCTTCTGCATCACGTTGGGCCAGTGCCTGGGCTTTGGCTTGCGTTTCTGCATCGCGCTCGGCCAGTGCTTGGGCTTTTGCTTGGGTCTCGGCGGCGAGTTGAGTGGCTAATTGGTCTCTAGCCGCATTTTTATCTTGGTTGGCTGCTATTAAGTTTGACTTTTCTACAGCCAGTGCGTCGCGCTGAGCCTGAGCCTCTACTTTGGCCGTAGCCTCGACATCGCGTTGGGCGAGTGCTTGGCTTTTTGCCTGAGCTTCGGCATCGCGCTGGGCGATTGCTTCGGCCTTGGCTTGCGTTTCTGCATCCCGCTGAGCGCTTCCAGCGTCACCCGGCGCTCCTGGAGTTCATCCAGCTGGTCATCCACCTCGGCCAGGTCGCTGGTAATCTGGGCGCTGCGCACCCGGGCCTGCTCGGCCAGCTGCGACAGGCGCAGGGTTTCCACCTGCAGCTCATGGGCACGGCTCTGGCTCTCAGTGGCCTCGCGGCGCACGGCCACCAGGCGTTGGGAGGCGTCGGCATAAGCTGCTTCAGCACGCACCAGAGCCGAGCGTGACTCCTCGGCAATCAGGGCCTGGGCCTTGAGTTGTTTCTCCAGGTTGTCGATTTCCTGGGCGCGGGCCAGCAGTCCGGCCTGCTCCGAGTCGGGCGCATAGAACGTCACGCTATGGACGCCAACACAATGCCCCGATTTCACAAAAATCATCTCGCCAGGCTGCAAGGCACTTCGAGCGGCCAGCGCGTCCTCAAAACTGGCGGCGGTGAAACAGCCTTGCAGCCAGTCCACCAACACCGCTTTTTGGCCGGCGTTGTTGAGGCGCAACAAATCGGACAAACGCGTGAGCGGGGTCGTCGCCTGGGGCAGCGCGGCCAGCGGCGGGCTGTAAAACGCCAGCTTGGCCGGCGGCGCGTCATTGGCAAAGGCGCGCACCATCTCCAGACGTGAGACCTCCAGCGCGCCCAGGCGCTCGCGCAGCGCTGCCTCAAGCGCGTTTTCCCAGCCTTGCTCAATGTTGATTCGGGTCCAGAGCCCTTGCAGGCTCTCCAGCCCGTGACGCGCCAGCCAGGGCTGCAGCTTGCCGTCGGTCTTGACCTTTTCCTGCAAAGCCTTGAGCGCCTCCAGGCGGGCCGACACATCGGCCTGCCGGGCGGATTCGGTGTTGACGGTCTTTTGCTGGGTGCGGCGGGTCTCGTCGAGTTGCGGCACCGTGTCTTGCAGTTCCAGCAGGCGCGCCTCGCTGACGCCGGCTACTTCTTGCGCTTGCTCCAGCTGGCTTTGCAGATTCACCAACTGGGTCTCGTCCGGGGCGGCCAGGGCATTGCGGTCAGCGCTCAGGCGCTCGCGTCGGGTGGTTAGCTGGCGCGACTGCTCCTCAATGCTGCGCTGGTCAGCGGCCAGGACCTGGATTTGCTGCTGCACTTGAGCCACATTGGCACGCTGGTCGTTGGCGCCCTTCTGGGCAACCCGCAGGGCATCCTCCAGGTCAGGCAAGGCCTGGGCCTGCTCTTCGACCTGGGCGGCGAGCATCTCGGTCTTTTCCTCGCCCACCATGGCCAACTCAGACAGGCTCTCGATCTCCGTGTGGGCGTCTTCCTGGCGCGTGGCCCATTGGGTGGACTGCTCCTTGAGGGTAATGAGACGCTGCTCGACCCGCTGGCGCCCTTCCACCACAAACCGGATTTCAGCCTCCAGGCGCCCTACCTCGGTACTGGCCTCATACAACAGGCCTTGGGCTTGATTGACCTGATCGCCCGCACCATAGTGTGCCTGGCGCACGGTCTCCAGCTCGGATTCAATGTGACGCAGGTCGGCAATGCGGCTCTCCAGCGCGTTGACGGCGCTTTGCGCATCCGCCTTGACTTTGGCCTGATCAGTCTCGGACTCACCCCGCTTCAGGAACCAGAGCTGGTGTTGTTTGAGCGTGGCAGCGTCAGACAAGTTATTGAACTTGCGCGCCACCTCGGCTTGCTTCTCAAGCTTTTCGAGGTTGGCGTTGAGCTCGCGCAAGATGTCTTCCACGCGGGTAAGGTTCTCGCGGGTGTCGGACAGGCGGTTCTCGGTCTCACGGCGGCGCTCCTTGTACTTGGAGACGCCGGCGGCTTCTTCCAGAAACAGGCGAAGCTCTTCAGGTTTGGACTCGATGATCCGGCTGATGGTGCCCTGGCCAATGATGGCGTAGGCGCGTGGTCCCAGGCCCGTGCCCAAAAACACGTCTTGCACATCGCGGCGGCGCACCGGCTGGTTATTGATGTAGTAGCTGCTGGTGCCGTCACGGGTCAGCACCCGCTTGACCGCAATCTCGCCAAACGTGGCCCATTGCCCGCCCGCGCGGTGGTCGGCGTTATCAAACACCAACTCCACGCTGGCGCGGCTGGCAGGCTTGCGGGTGGTGGTGCCATTGAAAATGACATCCTGCATCGACTCGCCACGCAACTCCGAGGCCTTGGACTCGCCAAGCACCCAGCGCACCGCATCCATGATGTTGGACTTGCCACAGCCGTTCGGCCCGACCACACCCACCAGTTGCCCCGGGAGCATGAAGGTGGTGGGCTCGGCAAACGACTTGAAGCCTGATAACTTGATTGAATTGAGACGCACGGTGGGTGCAAGCTGCTTTAAATGGGTTTGAGGGGGGGCAAAACCGGCCTGGTGGCACGCGCCTGAGCTTGAAAAGACCCCGAAAACAGCCTGTCATGATACCTTGCCCGCCAAATGCCCCGCCTAACTCGCCGTCCGACTCAATAGCAACGACGCTCAAAGGTGAAGGTAGCGAGGAGCTTTTGGTCAGATCAGGCCGATGCTATTGTTTTTGACATTAAAACCTGATCAATACGCCGGCCAGAAGCCATTTTTATAAAAATCAAGCGTCTGAGCGTGCCAACGCAGGTGCCCCTGCCGTGCGGGTCACCCAAAAGACGCCCGGCAAAATCAGCGCCGCACCCACCAGATGGTGCCACCCCAAGGGTTCATTCAGAACGCCCCACGCCGCCACAGCGGCATACAAAGGGCCCAGATACAAGGTCACAGCCACCCGGCTGGCACCCAATATTTTTTGTGACCAACCGTACAACCAATAGGCCCCCAGCCCCGGCAGCAAGGCCGCCACCAGCGTCAGACCCGTGGCGTGCCAAGTCCAGGCGGGGGTCGTGTCAAGGCTCATTTCCCACACGGCAAAGGGCAGCAACACCGCCACGCCTCCGGCGCAAATCGCGGCCAGCCGGGCCGTGGCGCTGAGCGAACTCGTCCATTTTTTTTGCAGCAGGGCAAACAGTGCC
>JAUXQA010000165.1 GCA_030683195.1 Rhodoferax sp.
CGCACTGCACAGCGTGTGAGTTCAGCGCGAGCCATCAGGTCGGCGCGGCCAGTGCTTGAAATCTCTGCCTTGGCGCGGGTCAGCTCAAAGTCGGCCAGGCGGGTGTTACCGCTCAGGTAGGCCGACGTGTAGTCCTTGAGAGCAGAAAACGCATTGGCTTGCCAGCTCGGTGGCACGGGTTGGCTGGCGCAGGCGCCCAGCAAGGCGGCGCTGCTTAGTGCGCATACGCCTGCCCAGCGGCCCCATGTGCAAGCCGCGCCCCAGCTGCGCAGGGCCGACAAGGTCTGCTGCATCGCCGTGTGGATAAAAGGCGTTTTTCCAGCGGGTGTGGAGGAGGTTGGCGTTGGGCTCATGGCAGCTTGATCTCGGTGTCGCGGGCAAAGGGCCACTTGCGGTTGACTTCTTCCACCAGCTGGCTGACCTTGCGCAGGCTCATTTCCACCTCAGCGCGCAGGGCGCCCAGGTCGGCGCTGGCCACCCGCGCGTTGGCGCCCACGGCCTGGGCTTCCACCAGCACGGCGTCGACCTTTTGCAGGCTGGCGCGCACCTCGGTCAGCAACTGGGTGAGTTGGGCTACGGCGGCCTGGGAGCCGTCGACCGTGGCCTGGGTGCTGTCCATGATGCCTTTGGCGCCAAAGATGCGCTGATCGGCCTTGCGCAAGAGGGCATTGGTGTTGTCCAGGGTGGAAATGATTTTTTTGGCGCTGTCTTCGCTGCCCAGCACGCCGGTGAGTACACCGTAGGGGCCGCTCAGGCGCCCGGTCACGGTTTGCAAATTTGTCAGGCTGGTGTTGATGCTGGAGTCCGAGCGGGTCATGTTGTCCAGGTTTTCCAGCAGGGCGCGGGCGGAAGCCACAATGCGCGGAATCTCGGCACTGGTGTCGCCGCGCAGCAGGCCGCGTTCGGCGTTCTCGGGCAGCGGGGGGTCGGTCAGGATGCCGCTGAAGGCGCGCAGCCGGGTTTCGCCCACCATGCCGCGCTCCATGGTGAAGATGCTCGATGTCTTGAGCCAGCGGGCATCTTTGCGTGGCACATCGATCACGATGCGGGCCTTGCCGTCATCGGCCAGTTCGATACGTCGCACGCGCCCGATGGGAAACCCCGAGAAGGTCAGGTCCATGCCGACAATCACGCCCTCTGAATCGTCGGACACCAGCACCAGCTGCTGCGTGCTCTCAAACACGCCACGCGCCACCATCACATACAGCAAAAAGCCCACCACCAGCGCGGTGATGAGGAGCAGCAGCGCAATCGCCTTGCGTTCCACTTGCGCAATCGGGGGCGGGGCGTCCGTGTCGGCAGAAGAAGGGGTTTGAGGTTCCATGCGGTGTGTGGGGGCTCAGATGTATTTGACGGCCAGGGAGGCAGCTTCAATCAGTAGAAGGACTAAAAACAGGCGCACCGCGCCGGGCTGCACCGTATCAAGGTTCAGCGGCTGGCGTGGGGCTTCCAGACTGGCAGCCATGGGCACCACGGCCACCGCCAGGCTGAAGAACACGGTCTTCAGGATAAAACCCAGCGTCACGGCCAGGTCAAACACCTGGCCCACGGTGCGTGTATAGCCCGGCAGCCCCCAGGGCGACAGGCCATAGACCGTAAGGTAGGCCAGCACCAGCGCAATCATGCTGCTGACCATGGCCAGAGTCAGGACCGCAAATGCGCTTGCCAGCACGCGGGGGACCAGCTCAAGACGCAGCCGTTGCAGGCTCAGTGGGCGTTGAACTGTGCTCGCTGGTTGGGTGATGTCGGTGGCGCCCGCGTTGAAGGCCAGTCCGGCGCGCAAAGCCACAAACATGGCTGCTGATAGTGGAATGAGCTCCAGCACCAGCACCCGCACCACCATTTGCAGGGCGTATTGAGACAGCCCGTAACTCAGGGCTGTGACCACCACCACGCGGATCAGCACCAGGCTCAACAGCGCCGCCATGGCCGTGAACCAGGGTAATACCTGCCAGGTGCTGGTGTAAATGTATTGGGCCGTGGTGGCGCGGTGGGTCTTGCCGTAGGTGGATGGCGACAGCGCCATCACCAAAACGATTGCCCCGAAGTGCAGCATGAACCACCAGCTGCGCGCCACTCTCAGGATGGAGTGGCCCCAGGCGCCGGTGTCAAGATGCAAAAAAGAGGTGGGGGGCATGCCTGCATGATACCGAGGCGCCTGTTGCCATATGACCTACACGCCAGTCCGGTAAATCACTATACTGTTTATTTGTACAGTATTTTAATGATTGCCGCCTGCCTTGCCATGATGCCCCATGCCTTGCCCTTCTCCGCAGACGACTTCGGCACGGACGTCTGGCGCGCCAATGAACTGGGCAGCGCCAGCGACATCACCGTGGTCAGCGGCCACGCGGTGCTGGATGCCCAGTTGCCGGGTGGCGGCTGGCCGGTGGGGGCGTTGTGTGAAATCCTGCAGCACCACAGTGGCCAGCATGAGTGGCGCCTGATCTTGCCGGCCCTGGTGCGCGCTGAGTTGGGACCGGTCACCGTGCTGGTGGGCGCGCCCCATGTGCCGTTTGGTCCGGGGCTGGTCGCTCAGGGTTTGGAGGCGGACCGGCTGGTGAGGGTGACAGCGGACGCAGCGCTGGAGCGCCTGTGGGCCGCCGAGCAGGCGCTGCGCTGCGCCGATGTGGCGGCTGTGCTGGCCTGGCTGCCGCAGGTGCGGGCCGCGCAGCTGCGACGCTTGCATATGGCCGCCAGCCAGCACCGCAAGCTCTTGTTTGTGATGCGACCGGCGCAGGCCCAAGACGAGTCTTCTCCTGCCGTGTTACGTCTGCTTGTGGGCCCGGCCTCGCCCGGAGTTGATGCGCTCGCAGGTGCCTTGCAACTGCACATTCTCAAACGGCGTGGCCCGCCGCTTACCGATCCACTGCTGCTGCCCGAGCGTCAGGCCAGCCTGAGTGTGCTGCTGGCAATGCATAGCTGGCGTGCACCCGCACCTGAACTAATTCCCCCGGAGGCGCGAAATGCACTGGATTGCCTTGCAGCCGCAGCCTGAAGCAGGGGAGTTGAGCCTGCCAGATGCACAGGCTGCGCTGGGCTGGTGGGCCTTGCAGTTCACACCCAAGGTGGCGCAATTGGGCGAGGCACTGGTTCTGGAGGTCTCGGCCAGCGAGCGGCTGTGGGGTGGGCGCCAAGCACTGGTGCAGCACATTTTTAAGGAAAATAAGCCTGTAGCCGGCGTTTTAATTGCCCAAGGTGCTACTTCTTTGATAGCGTTAGCACGGCTTCAAGCGCCGGAGCTTGCGCACGCCGCCCCAGATGACTTGCCATTGGATGCACTGGCCGCTGCTGCCCCCCACCTGGCCACACTGGCGCGGCTGGGTTGTACCCGCTGGGGCCAGTTGCGCGCACTCCCCCGGGGTGGCGTGGCGCGCCGCTGGGGTGCGCCCTTGCTGGCGGCTCTGGACCAAGCCTACGGCCACCAATCAGAGGTTTACCCCTGGCTGGTGTTGCCCGAAGTGTTTGAGGCCCAGCTCGAACTCATCGCCCAGGTCGAGACGGCGCCGGCCCTGCTGTTTGGCGCACGCCGCCTGCTCCAGCAACTGAGGGTGTGGCTGCAGCTGCGCCAGTCGGGCGTGCTGGCGCTGAGCTTGCGCTGGACCCTGGACGCCCGGCGACACACCGCTACCGAGGGCGAACTGGTGCTGCGCACGGCCGAGCCCATGCTGGACATGGGCCACCTGGAGCGTCTGCTGGGCGAGCACCTGGCGCGCGTGACCTTGCCCGCACCGGCTCAGTACCTGCATTTGCGCACCCTGGAGACCCAAAAACTGGGGGGCACCCGTGCCAGCCTGCTGCCCGAAGACCAGCGCCCTGGCGACAAACTGGTGCATTTGCTGGAGCGCCTGAGCGCCCGGCTGGGGCGCCACCAGGTGCTGCAGTGGCAGGCCTGTGCCGACCATCGCCCGGAGAACATGCAAACCTGGCTACCGGTGATGAATGATTCAAAATTAATAGCTGGTAGTGCAATCAATACGCCGGCCAGAGACCTAAAAGGCTTAAAAACGCCTCAAAATCTCAAAAATCCGGCTGTGGCCCTGCCCGTGGCCGATGTGGCGGTCACACCCGGCCAGGCGCTCTGGCCCACCTGGCTGTTGGTGCCCCCGCTCAAGCTGTTCGTTCAACACCAGCAGCCCCACTATCAGGGGGCGCTGACTCTGCTCAGCGGCCCTCAGCGCATGGAAACCGGCTGGTGGGGCGCGCAAGACTTTGCCCTGCGTGATTACTTTGTCGCCTGCAGCGAGCAGTCGGCCCTGCTGTGGATTTACCGCGAGCGGCTCGGGGGTGCGCAGGGCGGGTCAGATTGGTATTTGCAGGGGGTGTTTGCGTGAGCTTGTGTCATGGACGGCCAGCGCTGACCCGCTGTCATCAATCGGCTCCGTGCGCTCCAGCAACCAGGCCAGCGCAGCGTCACCCACCAGCGGCTGCAGGCGTGCACGCACCGTGGCGTGGTAGTGGTTGAGCCAGGCAATTTCGTCTTCGCGCAGTAAGTTCATGTCAATGCAACGCGTGTCAATGGGGCACAGCGTGAGCGTTTCAAATTCCAGAAAACTCCCAAACTGCTCCTGCGTGGACGCGGGCACGTTGAGCACCAGGTTCTCGATGCGAATGCCCCATTGCCCCACGCGGTACAGCCCCGGCTCAATCGAGGTGATCATGCCGGGCTGCATCGCCATGCTGGCCTCGGGAATCGCCCGCGAGATGCTTTGCGGGCCTTCGTGCACATTCAAGAAAAAGCCCACACCGTGGCCCGTGCCGTGGCTGAAGTCTAGCCCGGCTTCCCACAGCGGCTGGCGCGCAATGGCATCGAGCATGGGCGAGAGCGTGCCCACCGGAAAGTGCGTGCGCGAGAGCGCCATGGTGCCCTTGAGCACCCGGGTGTAGTCGCGCCGTTGCTGGGCCGTGGGCGTGCCAATGGGCCAGACGCGGGTGATGTCGGTGGTGCCGCCTAGATACTGGCCGCCCGAGTCGATCAGCAGCAGGCCGTTGCCCTCGATCACCGCATGGTGCTCGGGTGTGGCGCGATAGTGCGGCATGGCGCCGTTGGCGTTGAAGCCGGCAATGGTGCTGAAGCTCAGGCCCACAAAGCCGGGGCGCTTGGCGCGCTCTGCCGACAAGCGCTCGTCAATGGTGAGCTCAGTGATGCGCTCGTGGCCCTGCGCTGCCTCAAACCAGGCATAAAACGCGCACATGGCAGCACCATCCTGCTCCATGGTCTGGCGCACATGGGCGGCGTCTTCGGCGCTCTTGCGGCTCTTCAAAAATACGCTGGGGTTGATGGCTTCCACCACTTTGACTGCTTGGGGCACGCTGTTGCGCAGCCCCAGGGTGACGCGGCGGGGGTCCAGCAGCAGCACGGCATCGGGCGGCAGTTGGCCCAAGGCGGGGCCGGCTAGCGCGTAGTCTTGAAACGTGATGGCCTCGGCTTTGAGGCGCGCGATGAGCGCAGGGGTGAGCTTGCCGGGTCCGACAAACAGCGTGGCCTGTTTGGCGTCAATCAGCGAGTGGGCCAGGAATACCGGGTTGTAGGTGACGTCCGAGCCGCGCAGGTTAAATAACCAGGCGATGTCGTCCACCGTGGAGATGAGGTGGTGGCTGGCGCCTTGTGCAGCCATGGCGGCACGCACCTGCGCCAGTTTGGTGGGGCGGGGCGTGGTGGCCCACTCCGGGTCGTGCTCGTAAATAGGCGCGGTGGGCAAACCCGCGCGCTCGGGCCAGATCTGGTCCAGCAGGTCGATGTCGGTGCGCAGGTTGGCGCCCACCTGGGTCAACGCCACTTGCAACAACTGGTGCGCGGCGAGGCTCAGCACCTGGGCGTCCACGCAGGCGGCCTGGCCCGCACTCAGGCGGGCTGCCAGCCATTGCACATGCTGGGTGGAGGCGCCACTTTCGATCTTGACCAGCGCAATGCCGCTGCCCGCCAACTCGTTTTCGGCTTGGGTCCAGTACCGGCTGTCAGCAAATAAAGCCGCTTCCGTCGTGGTGATGACCAGCGTGCCCATGGAGCCCGTGAAGCCGGACAACCATTGCCGCCCTTGCCAGCGCTCTGGCAAATACTCCGACAAATGCGGGTCGCTGGAGGGCACCAGCACGGCGGCCAGGCCGGCCTGGGTGAGGGCGCTCTGGGCGCTGGCAATGCGTTGTGCAAAAAACGAAGGGGCAGCAGTCATCAGGGTCCTTGAAGGGCAGGGTAGCAGTCTCTGGGGACTAGAAAAAAACCATTTTAGGGGGCATGGTGCTCCCTGCTTGCTCAGGGAAAGCCCCCGGATGGCGGATTTTTCATTCAACTTTATACTGTATTTATAAACAGTATTTTGAGTACTCCCTGCACCATGCCGTCCATATCCGATCCACCCGCCTACGCTGAATTGCATTGCCTGAGCAACTTCAGTTTTCAGCGTGGCGCCTCGCACCCGCATGAGCTGGTGGCGCGCGCTGCGGCGTTGGGCTACACGGCCCTGGCCCTGACTGACGAATGCTCGGTGGCCGGTGTGGTGCGCGCCCATACCGAGGCTAAAAAGCTGGGTTTGAAGCTGCTGGTGGGCGCCGAATTTGCCGTGAGCCACGCACCGGGAGCAGCGGGCTTGACGGTCATTGCGCTGGCCCGCCACCTGGCCGGCTGGGGCGACTTGTGCGAGTTCATCACTCAGGCCCGGCGCAGTGCACCCAAAGGTCAGTACAGGGTTGACTGGGCCGACGCCCCCTGGCATTTGCTGCAGGGCTGCGAAGTGTTGCTGGTGTTGCCGCCTGCTATGACTATTGAATGTGCTTGTGCAATCATCACGATGGCTAGAAGGCTATTGGGTCACAATTTATGGCTGGCGGCAGAGCTGCTGCTGGGGCCGGGCGATGCATTGCAACTGCACAAGCTGACCCAGCTCTGCGGGCTCACTGGCATGCCCTTGGTGGCGGCCGGGCAGGTGCACATGCATGTGCGTTCACGCAAGCCGCTGCAAGACGTGACCACTGCGGTACGGCTGGGCAAGCCCGTCGCCGAATGCGGTTTTGCCCTGCAGGCCAATGCCGAGGCGCACCTGCGCGGGCGAGCCCGGTTGGCGCAGATTTACCCGCCCGAGCTGCTGGCCAACACGCTGGAGGTGGCAGCGCGTTGCACCTTCAGCCTGGACGAACTGCGCTACCAGTACCCCATGGAGACCGTGCTGCCGGGTCTGACGCCAGCCCAAACCCTGCGCGAGTTCACACTGAAGGGCGCGGCCCAGCGCTTCCCGCAGGGCATCGCACCCGCAGTGCAGCAGCAGCTTGAGCATGAGCTGGCGCTGATTGCCGAAATGAAATACGAGATGTATTTTTTGACCGTGCACGACATCGTGGCATTTGCCCGCAGCCGGCATATCCTGTGCCAGGGGCGTGGCTCGGCGGCCAATTCGGCGGTGTGCTATTGCCTGGGCATCACCGAGGTGGACCCCTCGAGCATGAACATGCTGTTTGAGCGTTTTATCTCGCGGGAGCGCAATGAGCCGCCCGATATTGACGTGGACTTTGAGCACCAGCGCCGTGAAGAAGTCATTCAGTACATCTATACCAAATACGGGCGCGAGCGGGCGGCCCTCACGGCCGTGGTCACCAGTTATCGCCCGCGCAGTGCGCTGCGCGATGTGGGCCGGGCTCTGGGCATTGATGAAGCGCTGATCACGGCTTTGTCCAAAGAGCACCCCGGGATGTACAGCCGCGAGGTGCTGGCCGGGCGGCTGCAGGATGCGCTGACCCGTTTGGGGGCGGAATTTGTGCCGCCCGCGCAGGCCGTGCTGGAGCAATGGCTGCATTTGAGCCGGGAGATTCAGGGTTTTCCGCGCCATTTGAGCCAGCATCCCGGGGGCTTTGTGCTCACCCAAGGCCCGCTCATCCGTCTGGTGCCCATTGAGAACGCCGCCATGCCGGACCGATCCATTGTTCAGTGGGACAAAGACGATCTTGATGAAATGGGCTTGCTCAAGGTGGACGTGCTGGCACTGGGCATGCTCAGCGCCATTCGCCGTTGCCTGGACCTCATCAGTGCGCAGCGCGGCACGGTGTTCAGGATGCAGGACATTCCGGCTGAAGACCCCGCCACCTACGAGATGATTTGCCAGGCCGACACCGTGGGCGTGTTCCAGATCGAGAGCCGGGCGCAGATGAGCATGCTGCCGCGCTTGAAACCCCGCTGTTTTTACGACTTGGTGGTCGAGGTAGCCATCGTGCGTCCGGGCCCGATTCAGGGCGGCATGGTGCACCCGTATTTGAAGGCGCGCGAGCACCCGGATCAGGTGGTGTACGCCAGCCCGCAACTCAAAGAAGCCTTGAAGCGCACCCTGGGTGTGCCGATTTTTCAGGAGCAGGTGATGCAGATCGCCATGGCCGCAGCCGACTTTTCAGCGGGCGAGGCCGACAGCCTGCGCCGCTCCATGGCCGCCTGGAAGCGCAAGGGCGGCGTGCACAAGTTTTATGACCGTCTGGTGGGCGGCATGCTCAGGAACGGCTACACCGCAGAGTTTGCCGAGAACATCTTTCACCAGATTGAAGGCTTTGGCGAGTACGGCTTTCCCGAGAGCCACGCCGCCAGCTTTGCCCTGCTGGTGTACGTGAGCTGCTGGCTCAAACACCACGAGCCCGCCTGCTTTTTGGCCGCCCTGCTCAACAGCCAGCCCATGGGCTTTTATGGCCCCTCCCAACTCGTGCAAGACGCCCAGCGCCACGGCGTGAGCGTGCTGCCTGTGGATGTGACGCAAAGCGAGTGGGACAGCACGCTGGTAGCCCAGGGCGCGGTGGAGATACCGGCCATGGAGCGAATGGAAAAGTTGGAGCGAATGGGGTCAGATCCCGATTCAGGAAAAAAAACTCCCCGGCGCACGTCACCCCGAACGAAATCGGGCTCTGACCCCTTTCGCGCGGGTGCTCAGCAACCCCAACCCAAACTCAAATCCCTGTCAGCCGTGCGCCTCGGCCTGCGCCAAGCCTCCGGCCTCTCCCAAACCGCCGCCCAGCGCATCACCACCGCCCGCTCCACAGCTCCCTTTACCAGCACCGAAGACCTGGCCCTGCGCGCCGGTCTGAATCAAGCCGACCTCAACGCCCTGGCCAGCGCCGATGCCTTGGCCAGCTTGTCTGGGCACCGTCGCCAGCAAGTGTGGGACGCCTGCGCCCTGCACAGTGCCCCGCCTTTGCTGCGCGCCGTGCCGGTCGAAGAAGACCTGCTGACGCTGCCCGCCGCCAGCGAAGGCGAAGAAGTGTTGTTGGACTACGCCGCTTTGAGTATGACTTTAAGGTCCCATCCGCTGTCTTTATTGCGTTTTCAGCTATCAAAAATGAAGCTGCTCACGGCAGAGCAAATGCACAACTACCCCAGCGGCCGCCTGGTGCGCGCCTGCGGTCTGGTCACCATGCGCCAACAGCCTGGTACGGCCAAGGGGGTGGTCTTTGTAACTTTGGAGGACGAAACCGGCAGTGTGAACGTGATCGTCTGGAAGAACCTGCGCGAGCGCCAGCGCCCGGAACTGCTCAAGTCACGCCTGCTGGCGGTCTACGGCGTGTGGCAGCGTGATGAGGAAAGTGGCGGCAACGTTCGCCATGTGATCGCCAAGCGCCTGGTGGACTTGACCCCCTTGCTGGGCGGACTGACGACGCACAGCCGGGAGTTTCATTGAAGACTCGCGCAGACGCAATCGCAGCCAGTTCGGTTCGTTTCTTTGGTGGGGTTGACCTGAATCCGATGCGCACATTGGCGCTTCCAAGTGTTACTCTAAGAATGAACAATTTATACATCATGAAGACAGCTCAAACACTAGCCAGAACGCAAATTTATCTCACACAGGAACAACAAACACGTCTGGGCCAGACATGCAAGCGGACTTCGACGACCAAAAGTGAGTTGATTCGTAGAGCCATAGACCAGTTTCTGGATCAACAAGGTCAAGCCAACCCCAAAGACAAAGCCCAGCGTCTTCAGAGCATTGCCGGTTTGTGGGCGCAACGTGACGACATGGCCGATCCAGTGGCCTATGTGCAGCAACTGCGTGCGCCTCGTTTCTAATGGACATGCTGATTGACTCCGATGTCCTGATATGGGTTGCGCGCGGCAACCCCAGCGCCATCAGCAGGTTGCAAACAGTCGCCAACTGGCACATTTCAGCGGTGTCGTACATGGAGTTAGCGCAAGGCTGCCGTGACAAAGCCGAACTCAAAGCGATGCAAAAAGCTTTCTCGTTCGAGGCGGGCGACGTGCTTGCCATCACACAGCCCATCAGCGATTTAGCTTGCACACTGGTCGAAAAATATGCGTTGTCTCACAGCGTGCATCTTGCAGACGCTTTGATCGCCGCCACCGCCATGATCAATGCGATGCCCCTTTTAACGGGCAATGGCAAGCGCTTTTCTTCCATCAAGGGCTTGAAAATTGAGGTCTTCAAGCCTGTGGCACTCTTATGACCTCGCGCTCAAACTGCGACGATAGCGTCACTCTGCGTGAAACTGATCCGCGTTCTTGCCCTTGAACGGCGCATAAAAGGATTTGATGGCCGCCATGTCGGCGTCAATATCGCCAGTGGGCTGAAACACCGGCCCCAGCCCGCTGACTTTTTTCTCGTAATCCATGTAGGCCATCACGATCGGTACTTGCGCGCCGACGGCAATGTAATAAAAACCGGTCTTCCAAAAGCGGGTCTTGCCACGCGTGCCTTCGGGGGGCACGATAAGTTGTAGCGGGCCGTTGGCGATTTTGATCGCATCAATCGATGCAGCCACCAGATTACTGGACTTCGACCGATCCACAGGCAGCCCGCCCAGCCACATCATCAGCCCGCGAAACGGCGGTTTGAAGATTTGCTCCTTGCCCATCCAGTACGGGGTGAGCCGCAAGGAAAAAGCCACCATCAGGGTGTAGGGAAGGTCCCAGTTGCTGGTGTGGGGTGCTGCTATCAACACGCTTTTTTCGGCACCGGCGGGCAGGCTGCCCTGCACCTTCCAGCCCGCCAGTTTCAAAAAAGCCAGCGAGAACGCACGCAGCACCGTGTTGACGATGGGTGTATCAAAAATGGTGCGGTGCATACCGATCTCAATCTGGCGTTGCGGGGCTTACAGTCCGGCGGCTGAGCGCAGGGCTTGTACCTTGTCGGTGCGCTCCCAAGTGAACTCGGGTTCTTCGCGGCCAAAGTGACCGTAGGCGGCCGTCTTTTCGTAGATCGGGCGCAACAGGTCCAGCATCTGGATGATGCCTTTTGGGCGCAGGTCAAACAACTCATTCACCAGCAGGGCAATCTGGTCATCGGGAATGACGCCGGTGCCTTCGGTGTAGACCGTCACTTTCATGGGCTTGGCCACGCCAATGGCGT
>JAUXQA010000176.1 GCA_030683195.1 Rhodoferax sp.
GCCCCCTCGCCTGACTCCCTCGTTGCTCGCATGGTTAAGGTGCTTTGAGGCGACCGTTCGGTGCAGCAGCTTCACCAAGGCTGCCTCGGAGTTGTGCGTGACCCAGGGCGCCGTCAGCCAGCAGGTCAAACACCTGGAGGACTGGTTGCAGCGGCCCCTGCTGCTGCGCACACCTCGCGCCCTGGTGCCCACCCCCGAAGGTCAATGGCTGGCCGTCGTGCTGCGCGAGTCTTTCCACGCCATTGAGGGCACTTTGACGCAGTTGCGCGGCAAGCCGGAGGACCAGACCACCTCGCTGAGCTGTGCGCCGTCTTTTGCCATGGGCTGGCTAACGCCGCGCCTTGGGGATTTCTTTCGCGCCCACCCGGATGTCAATCTGCGCGTGTTGGGCGAATTCCATGTGTTGGACCGCGAGCGCATGGCGCGCGACGACGTGGCGGCTGCGGTGCGTTTTGATCTGGGTGAGTACCGGGATCTGCAGGCCACCGAGTTCCTGGACGAGTGGCTGATCCCGGTTGCCAGTCCGGCTTTCCTTGCTGCGCATCCGCAAGTGCAAAGTCCGGCTGACCTGCGCGCGCCGATGCTGCTGCACGACACCAGTCCCTGGGTTGGTGCGGGCCCGTATGAGGAATGGGCGCATTGGCTGGCGCTGGCGAATGTGCAGGTGCCCCAGTTGGCCAAAGGCCATCATTTCAACCTGTCGCAGCTTGCCGTGGGAGCGGCGCTGGCGGGCCAGGGCATTGCCATGGGCCGTGCGGCGCTGGTTCTGGATGACCTGGCGGCCGGCCGCTTGGTGGCACTCTTTGGACTGCCGGTGATGTCGCGGGCGTCGTATTTTTTTCTGGCCGGCATGACCCCGTCAACCCATGTCACGCTGGTGCAGGGATGGCTGGCCGCCCAGGCCGCACTCTTTCGCCGCCAGCGTGATGCACTTCTGCTGGGGCTAACCGCCGCGCGGCAGGTGCCGCAATAGCCTGTTTGCGCGCAAACGCCGCCTCCAGCCGCACCCGGTAAAACTGCGCTTCACCAGGGCGCCCCAGCAGCTCGGCGCTGTCAATCAGCTTCTTGATCACACGGGGCTCGGGTGAAAAATGCAGCAGGGTCAGGGCCAGGTGGTGCTGATGGGCGGCGTTCGCCGCAGTCAGGGGCGTGGTGGTGAGTTCTGCAAAGCGCACTTGCTGTTTGAACAACACCGAGCCCTGAATCTTGGCCAGGGTGTTCTCGCGGTAAGCGGCCAAACGCTTTGCCGGGCTCAGATAGACCTGGCTGATGCGGCAATAGTCCCAAGTGACATAGCCACCAAAAAATATCAAAGGTATAGCTATCAAGGCAATGGATACGCCGGCTAGAGGGTCAAAAGGCTTCAAATTCGGGTCAAAAGCCGTAGGGGAGCCATTTGGGAGTCCTTGATGCCCCGCATGGGCCCGTGTGCGCCACAAGAACCACCCGCACAACCCCAACGCCACCTGAAACGGGCCGTACCACAGCGGGTACTCCAGCAGGCTGTGCAATCCGATCACGGCCACCCCGGCCCAGGTCAGTTGGCGCATCGGGTCGGTCTCACGCCAGGGTTTGGCGCGCCACACAGCCACCAGCACGGCGCCACACAGCAGCGTGGCGGCAGGCACCCCCAGTTCCACAGCCAGATGCAGCGGCAGGTTGTGGGCGTTGTCCAGAATGTCGCAAAAGCGCTCGCCCGGGTACAGCGTGATGAAGTGCGCGTAATCCAGCTCGCCCCAGCCCCAGCCCAGCCAGGGCTTTTGGGCAATCAGGTGCAGCACGTTGCCCCACAGGGTGAGGCGGCTGGCGCAGGCGCTGTCACCATCGCGCAGCCGCGCCCAAGCGCCATTTGACAAAGGGTCCAGACCGGCCAGCCAGGGCAGGGCGATTGAGGCCAGCCCGTAAGCGAGCCCCGCGACCAGGAGTGTGCGGCGCACCGCCGGCTGGCGCAGCCCGGCCCAGACCATGGCAAGCCCGGAGATGAGCACCAGTTGCATCAACCCGGTGCGCGACGACGAGGCAGCGTTGCCCACGCCCAGCAAGATCGCCGCGCCCAGCGTGCCTGCCAAATGCAGACCCGCCTGCGGGCGAAAGGCGTCACCCAGGGGCAGGGGAGTCAGCGGGGGTGTTGAGCCGTTGAGTTTTAAATCATTGAGTTTTGAGGCGGTCTGCGGGGCCGCCTGGCAAGTCACCCACCACAGCAAGGCCACCAGGCCCAGGCTGGTCAGGCTCGCAAATTGATTGCGCTGGCGCAAATTGGCAAAGGCCACACCCAGCGGCGTGGGGCTGACCCAGCCGGCCAGAACGTCGGCCGCGCCCACATATTGCAGCAGCCCGATGAAGACGCTGATCAGGGCCGCGACCAACCACGCACCAGCGGCCACGCGCATCAGCTGCCCGGCACTCCAGCGCGCAGGTGCGGCGGCGATCACGCCCAGCGCGACGGTGGCGCACACCCAGGAGAACCACAGGGGCAGGGCCCCGCTCACGGGGCCCCAGGTGACGGGGTTCAGCCAGGGCAGTGCCAGGCCCAAAAAGACCAGCAGCGCGGCCATGCAGGCGTGGCTCGCCTCAGCTCAGGATCACGCTGGACAGGCGCCTGCGGTAGGTGGCCACGACAGGGTCGGTGGGGGGAATCTGACCATCGGCCACCTTGATGGGGGGCGGCTCGATGAGGTCCAGAATGGCAATAAAGGTCTTGCGGGCCAGGTCGTCGGCCCAGGTCTTGTCGCGCATCAGGATGTCGAGCAACTCGTCCATGGCGGCGGTCCACTGCTGGGCGGCCATGAGGGTTTGGGCCTTGCCGAAGCGGGCGTCAAAGTCGCGCTTGTTGGCGGCGATTTTGGCGTCAAAGCCGCCATCGCCAGCCGCCAGGTCGGCGCGGTCTTGGGTGAAGTCAATGGCATTCATCCAGCGCTGCAGCGAGTCAAAGCGGCGCACCAGGCCGGTTTTGGCAATCACCGGGGCAAAGGCCACCTTGGCATCGTCCGTCTGACCGCGTTGCAGCAGCAGTTTGACGTACTCGAAGCGGGCGTTCTCGTCGTCCGGGTTCTTCAGCACGGCCTGGTGCAGCGCCTCATGGATGGCCACAGGGTCGTTGGCGTCCGGTGCATCGGTGGTCTCCACGTGGGTGACTTCGGCTTCCAGCACATCGCCCTCGGGCACATGTTTGTCCAGAAACGCCTTGATCTGCCCCTCGGGCAGCGCGCCCGTGAAGCCGTCTACCGGCTTGCCCCCAACCATCAGCACGCAGGTGGGAATGCTGCGAATCCCGAACGCCTGGCTCAACTCCTGCTCCTGGTCGGAGTCGATCTTGACGAGCTTGAAGCGCCCGCCATAGGCGAGTTCGATCTTTTCCAGCAAGGGGCCGATCACCTTGCATGGGCCGCACCAGGGAGCCCAGAAGTCCACCAGCACCGGCACCTGCATGGAGGCCTCAACCACCTCGGCATCAAAGTTGTCTACAGTCACATTCATCATTTTGGGTCGCTCGGTTGGTTATCGGGCACGGTCATCCGCACGGATGGGTGCCCTGTCATTAAAATCGCGGCTTGATCACTTGCGGGACCCCCGGCTGCCGACACCCGCAAAGCGTATCGGCCAACACGGTTCACACACTATGAAACACATTCAAATCGGGGTTGTCATGGGCTCCAGTTCCGACTGGGACACCATGCAACACGCAGTCCATATTCTCCAACAGTTTGGAATCACGCACGAAGCGCGCGTGGTCTCGGCGCACCGCATGCCGGACGACATGTTTGCGTATGCGCAAGAAGCCGTGCCGCGGGGCCTCAAAGCCATCATCGCCGGAGCGGGTGGCGCGGCCCATTTGCCAGGCATGCTGGCGGCCAAAACCGCGGTGCCGGTGCTGGGTGTGCCGGTGGCCAGCAAGCATTTGTCGGGGGTGGACTCCTTGCACAGCATTGTGCAAATGCCCAAGGGCATTCCGGTCGCGACCTTTGCCATTGGTGCTGCAGGTGCCGCCAATGCCGCCTTGTTTGCCGTGGCCATGCTGGCCAATGAAGACCCCGCGCTGCGCGCCCAGCTCGATGCTTTTCGCGCCGCGCAAACCGAAATCGCCCGCGGCATGACGCTGCCCCCCGTGCTATGAGCGGCCAGATGCTGCTGCCGGGCACGGCTGCCAACGGTGCCCAGCAAACCACGCTGGGCGTAATGGGCGGTGGCCAGTTGGGTCGCATGTTTGTGCAGGCCGCCCAGGCCATGGGCTACTACACCGTGGTGCTGGACCCGGATGTGATCAGCCCCGCCGGGCTGGTGAGCCATTACCACATTCAGGCCGGTTACCTGGACGAGCAAGGCCTGGCGCAGCTCATGCAGCGCTGTGCCGCCATCACCACCGAGTTCGAGAACGTGCC
>JAUXQA010000178.1 GCA_030683195.1 Rhodoferax sp.
CATAGGTTTTCAGGGTTGACCGGGTAGCGTCTGGAATGCGCTTGAGAATTTTTGAATGAACGAGGCGTTGAACGCTTGCGCATTCTCAAATGCGTTGCCAGCGCATGCTGCCTTTGCACCTTGAGTGTGTTTGCGCACAGATGCCCAGCGCAATTGACGGCATGCTGGAGTTCTAACCACCGAAAGCACCCATGTCCAAAAAACCTGAATTGACCAGCATCAAAACCCTGCGTAGCGATGCCCGCAAAAACATTGAGCTCGGTGCGATCACCGCCGGCTACACCGCTGACCGCGTTGAAGTCCTCAAACAGCTCAACGAGGCGCTCGCTACCGAACTGGTCTGCGTGCTGCGCTACCGCCGCCACTACTTCATGGCCCGCGGCATTCATGCGCGCGGCGTGGCCGCTGAATTTCTGGCTCACTCCAATGAAGAACTCGGGCACGCCGACAGTCTGGCTGCGCGCATCGTGCAATTGGGCGGTGAACCCAACTTTGCGCCCAATGACCTGTCTGCCAGCAGCCATGCCGAATACGTGGCCGGCGACTCGCTCTCCAGCATGATCAAGGAAGACCTGATTGCCGAGCGTATTGCCATCGACAGCTACCGTGACATGATCAAGTACCTGGGCAACGACGACCCCACCACCAGCGACATGCTCAAGGGCATCCTGGCCGTGGAAGAGCAACACGCCGATGAGCTGGCCGACTTGCTCGAAGGCTTTCCCCACAACGAGTAAGCCGTTGCCATGACCAAATACGCAGCATCTTTTGGCGCCATCGCATTGATCATGGTGGCCCTTGATGTGTTGTGGATCGGGGTGATTGCCAAGCCGCTGTATCAGGACGGCATTGGCCACCTGATGGCCCAGAACCCCCGCTTGGGTGCAGCGGCGCTTTTTTACGCGGTCTATGCGCTGGGGCTGCTGCTGTTTGTTGTGCTTCCCGGCGCAGAGGCCGGCAACTGGCACACCCCGCTCATGCGCGGCGCCCTGTTCGGCTTCTTTGCCTACGCCACCTACGACCTGACGAACCTCGCCACCTTGAAGGACTGGCCGATTGGCTTGTCCGCGTTGGACATGGCCTGGGGTTCGATTGCCAGCGCCGCTGCGGCAGTAGCCGGACACTTGGCTTACCAGTGGGTCAAATGACTCACGAGCGATCAAGGCCCATGACAGCCACTTCATCACTGCGGCCAAAACCACTGCGGTGATGCGCTGGTGCCCTGGCTGGCCAGGACCACCACGCCGGACCCTTCGCTCTTGTTATATACTTGATTAATCAACTATTAATCAACGTAAAAACAATGAGCACTGCACCAACCATTTCCGATGCATCACCAGCCGCACCACCCAACCCCAGCCTGGAATTCTGTCTGCGCCTGACCCGGGCCTACGCCACGCTGACGCGCCGGCTCGACAACGCACTAGGCAGCGTGCACGGCCTGAGCTTTGGAGATTTCATGATTCTCTACCACCTCGACCGTGCGCCGGGCACCCGGCTGCGCCGCATTGACCTGGCGGAGCGTCTGGGGCTAACCGCCTCAGGCGTGACGCGCACCCTGATCCCGCTGGAAAAACTGGGCCTGGTCGGGCGACAACCCGACCCCCGGGATGCCCGCGTGGGCTATGCCCAGATCACGGAGGCCGGCCAACAACTCCTGCGCTATGCCTCGGTCACTGTTCAAGCCATTGCCCAGGAGGCCACCCAAAGCATGTCGACGGATCAGATCGACACGATGTCCGCCCTGTTGGGGCAATTGGCGGGCATCACCCTCGCCAACACCTGATGCCAGGCCAGCCATGCGCACATCGACACCTGACGCAGCGTCCACCCTGAATCAGCCTGCTCCCCCGCGCTTTGTCACCGGATCGCTGTTGCGCCACATTGGCGTGATGGCAGGCACGGGTGCCATTGGTCTGATCGCCATTTTTGCGGTCGACCTGATCAACCTGCTGTATGTCTCCATGCTCGGTGAGCAGGCCATTGCCGCCGCCGTGGGCTTTGCCGGTGTGGTGGGATTTTTCCACCTGTCGCTGTACATCGGCCTGCTGATCGGTATCACCGCCGTTGTGTCGCGCGCGATAGGGGCGCACCGCATGGCCGACGCCCGCGCGCTGGCCACGTCCAGCCTGGTGATCACGGCCCTGGTTACCGTGGTTTTGTCGGCCACCACGCTGCTGTTTCTGGAGCCCCTTTTGCAGCTGCTGGGCGCGCGGGGGCGGGTGCTGGAGTTGGCATACAGGTTTCTTGTGATCACCCTCCCGTCGTCGGTGTTGCTGGGTGTGGGCATGGCCTGCTCGGCGCTGCTGCGCTCGGTGGGGGATGCGCGCCGTGCCATGCTGGTGACGCTGTTGCCCGCTATGGTGACGGCGGTGCTGGACCCCTTGTTTATCTTCGGCTTGGGGCTGGGCCTGGACGGGGCAGCCGTCGTGCTGGTGATTGCACGCTTTGTGCTGCTGGGGGTGGGTTTGTACGGGGCCTGGCGCGTGCAAAAGCTGCTGGCGCCACTGGATCTGAATCGCCTGCACGCTGACGCCCGTACCCTGTTCGTGGTAGCCGGGCCGGCCGTGCTGACCAACCTGGCCACACCCGTAGGCGCGGCATTTGTTACCCACAGCGTGGCGCAATTTGGCGCGTCTGCTGTGGCGGGGCAGGCCACCATTGATCGCCTGACGCCGGTGGCGTTTGGCCTCATTTATTCCCTGAGCGGCGCGGTGGGACCGGTGTTGGCGCAAAACCTGGGCGCCAGGCAGTTTGACCGGGTGCGTGAAGGCCTTCGGGCGAGTCTGTGGTTTATGGTGGCCTCGGTGGCGCTGGCCTGGGTGCTGCTGGCGCTGCTGCAGGGGCCCCTGATTCAACTCTTTTCGCTCCAGGGCATGGCAGCCGACATGCTGCGTGCGTTTTGCACTTGGATTGCAGCCAGCTTCTTCTTCATGGGCGCGCTGTTTGTGGCGAATGCCGCCTTCAACAACCTGGGCCACCCCTTGTGGTCAACCGGCTTCAACTGGGCGCGCGCCACCTTGGGCACCCTCCCGTTTGCCTGGTGGGGTTCGCACTACGGCCCGGTGGAGGTGCTGGCAGGGCAGGCGGCGGGTGCCGCCCTGTTTGGCAGCCTGGCCCTGTATGCGGCCTTCCGGCTCACGCGGCGGTTGGGGCCGTAGCAGTGGACGGTGGCGTCACTGCGGCCGTAAATGATGCCGCCCCCTATTCCCCCACCTTGGCGTGGCGCTGGTGGTTGCAGCGCCCGTGGCTGATGGCCAGGTTCTCCAGGTGACTACTGCCACCTTCGCTTGAGGGGCGGATGTGTTCCAGCGTGGCGTCTTGGGGCTCCACGTGCTCACCGCACATCCAACAAGGCACTTGGCCATGCAGTTGCCGTGCCACGGTTTTGTAGATTTTGTCGCGTGTGAGAGAAAGTCTGCTCATGTTTTTATAACTTTTTGGCAATGAATATGGGCGCTACAGCCTTATCTAACCACCACCCTAGGTCACACAAAGCGATGGTTTGGCGCCGCATGAACCGGTCATGCCTCGGCAAGCAGAGCAGGCATGGCAGCGCAGTCACGCGCTTCAGGTCTGTGGTGCTGCCTTCAGCGCCTCGGCCCACAGCCGTTGTGGCACATGCGTGCTTAGCTTGGTGATGACCAGCTCAATAAAGTCAGGGTGAATTTCATGGCCAATAAACGGCAGCACCTCGGCGGTGATGTCGGCACCCAAATCCCGCAGGTGGTGCGCTGCCGAAACGGCGTGGCTGTACGGAATGACCGCATCGGCCTTTCCGTGCAAAAAGTGAATGGTGGTCTCGATCGGCGCCGCTTCCGGCAGCGTGGCAAAACGACCGCTGAGCGCAAAAACCCGGGAGGCGACGGTCGGGGTTGATTTGCTCGACTCCAGCGCCATGATGGCGCCTTGCGAAAACCCGACAAGGGCCGTGGCCGCCGCGCCAACCCCGGCCACCTGCTGCCAATGCGCCACACAGCCCTGAAAGGCGGGCAGGGCTTCTGCAACGCGCGCCAGCCAATTTTCTTCGGTGATACCGGTCACCGAGAACCACTGAAATCCGTTGGAAGTGTCGCTGCGCTGGTAGGCCGCCACGGCCACCACCATCGCTTGCGGAAATTCAGCCGCCATCCGCTCGCCGAGCGGGCGCAGGGATGCGGCGTCAGCGCCAACACCGTGAAAAAGCAGAATCAGTTGCGCAGCCGGCAGCGACGGTTGTTGAATCACATGGGCGTTTTGAATCATGGCTTTTTCATTTCTTGGAACAGGGAGGTCGCCATTTTAAGAAGCTTCCCATGCGCTCGCTGCAGTGAATCAACCTGATTATTGGAGCGCGGCGGACTCCCGCGCCTTCGCCAGCGCCACATACCAGTCCAGACACCCCGGGTTGGCCATGGCCTCGCGGTTAACCACTTTCTCCAGCGGCTGGCCGAGCAGCAGCTTTTTGATGGGCAGTTCCTGTTTTTTGCCCGACAGGGTGCGCGGGATCTCCGCCACCTGAAAAATCTCGTTGGGCACAAAGCGCGGGGACAACGCGGTTTTGATCGCCTCATTCAATCGGGCACGCACCGCATCGTCCAGCGTTACACCGTCGCGCAGCACCACAAAGAGCGGCATGTAGCTCTCTCGCCCCAAATACTCCAGATCAACCACCATGGAGTCCAGCACTTCGGGCAAGGCCTCCACCGCGCTGTACAACTCGCTGGTGCCCATGCGCAGGCCGTGGCGGTTGATGGTGGCATCTGAGCGGCCATAGATGATGCAGCCGCCATGGCTGCCCACCTTGAGCCAGTCACCATGGCGCCAAACGCCGGGGTACATGTCAAAGTAGCTCGACAGGTAACGCTGCTTACCCTCATCGCCCCAAAAATACAGTGGCATGCTAGGGATGGGCTGGCTGCACACCAGCTCGCCCACTTCGTCCAGCACAGGCTGGCCCTGCTCGTTCCAGGCCTCCACAGCGCAGCCCAACAGACGGCACTGCATCTCGCCTGCCACTTGCGGCAACTCACGGTGCCCGCCAATAAAGGCGCCCGCAAAGTCAGTGCCGCCAGAGATGTTGCACCACCAGATGTCTTTTTGGGCGTCGGTAGCAGCGATGCTGCGGAACTGCTGTGTGCCCCAGGTCTGCGCCTCGGCGCTCAGGGGCGAGCCAGTGGTGCCCAGGGCGCGTACATGCGAGAGGTCGCCGCAGGCGCTCAAGTCCACATCGGCTTTCAGGCAGTTGGCGAAGAAGGCCGCACCCGCACCAAAAAAGGTGACGCCCAATTCAGCGGCAAAGCGCCACAGCGTGGTCCAGTCCGGGGCAATTTTGTTGCCTGCTGCGTCCACCGTGCGCCCGCCGGGATTGCCGTCAAAGATGCAGCAGGTGGTGCCGCTGAGCAGGCCACTGATTTGCGCGTTCCACATCACCCAGCCGGTGGAGCTGTACCAGTGGTAGCGCTCGCCCAGCGAGTTGGGCTCGTAGCTGCAGCCCACATCGTTGTGCAAACCCTTGAGCGCCAATGCCACCACCACGGTGCCGCCATGCCCGTGCACGATGGGTTTGGGCAAGCCGGTGGTACCGCTGGAGTAGACGATCCACAGCGGGTGCTCAAAGGGAAGCCACAGCGGCTCAAAAACATCGGTTTGAGCATCATTTTGGCTTGTAGCCGGCAGATAACCTGCCTGAGTAGCTTCCGTTTTAATAGCATCCAACGGCAAGCCCAGGTTACGCTGGATCACGACATGGCGCACCGAGGGCAGCGCCGCGCACAACTCCGTGACCACGCCGGTGCGGTCAAAGTCGCGTCCGCTGTAGGTCACCCCATCACAGGCAATAAGCACCTTGGGCTCGATTTGCCGGAACCGGTCCAACACGGCGTGGGTGCCCATGTCGGGGGCACAAATGCTCCACACTGCACCAATGCTGGCGGTAGCCAAAAAGGCCACGGCGGCCTCGGGAATATTGGGCAGGTACGCCGCCACACGGTCACCGGGCTGCACGCCCTGGGCCTGCAGGTGCAGCGCAAGGGACGCCACCTGGCGGCGCAGTTCGGGCCAGCTCAAGGACTGGGCTGCCTGCTGGCCCAGGGTCTTTTCGTTGTGGCTCAGAATGGCCGAAAAACCGCCGGCATGCGCTGCGTCCACATGGCGCAGCACCTGTTGGGCGTAGTTGACTTGCGCACCATTGAACCACCGTGTGTGGGGCATGGGCGCACCATCACACACCACGCTGTGCGGCGCGGGCGACTGCAGGTCAAAGTAATCCCAGATGCTTTGCCAAAAGGCATTCAGGTCAGTCGTAGACCATTGGCGCAGGGCTTCATACGATTCAAATGAGAGGCCGCGCGCATCGCGCAACCAGTTTTGGTAAAGACGGATTTGGGGCACGTAGGGGGGGGTGAGGGTTTCAGTCATGACCTGAGATTAGCCTGACTCGGCCTTCACAGGCAAGCACTTGCGGGAACCTCTGACCGTCCGCCGTATGCGGACAAACCCTGAAGGAATTAAGGTCAATCTCGTCAAAAGTTGGCTCATACTGTAGGTGCTGCCCGGCGGAAACCGGAAGCGTCATTTAATTAAACGGGCCATGACCCGAACCCTGAGGAGTTGGAAATGAAGCTTTCAAACATCGGTACCTCCATGGCCTGCTTGCTGGCCGCATCTTGCGTGTTCAGCGCCCAGGCCCAAACCGCGGCAACGGCAGCCGAAGCAACTGCCATGGTCAAAAAGGGCGTCGCGTTCATTAAGGCCAATGGCAAGGATAAGGGCCACGCAGAAATCAGCAACAAGAAAGGTCAGTTCAATGACCGTGACTTGTACCTGGTGGTGTATGGCCTGGACGGCGTGGTGCTGGCCCATGGCGCCAACGAAAAAATGATCGGAAAAAACCTGATTGACCTGCGCGATGTGGATGGCAAGGAGTTCGTGAAGGAACGTGTTGAGATGGCCAAAAGCAAGGGCACGTTCTGGCAAGACTACAAGTTCACCAACCCCACCACCAAGAAGATCGAGCCCAAGAGCATGTACTGCGAAAAGCTGGACAATGCCGCCGTGTGTGGGGGCATCTACAAGTAGCTGTGGCTTTCGCCTCTGCCGGCCGACAGGCGTGCCGGATCGCATTGAACACGGGCTACGGGTTTGATCATTTGAAAAGGATGCGGCCATGAAGTTGGGTACAAAATTACTGGCGGCACCTTTGTTGACGGCGGTGCTGGTGTTGATGTCCGGACAGGTCAATACCTTTTTGATGGGCCAAGAAGCCGACAAAGGCCTGACCATCTCTCGGGCGAGTGTGGATGACTTCAAAACAGTGGCCAGTGTGCAGCAGCAAATGGGCCAGTTGCACACCAGCGTGTATAAAACCGTGGCCTTGATCAACTCTCTGGACGAAGCCAGAATCAAGGCATTTCGCACTGACCTGGCCACCCAACTGGGCGGCGTCAAGCGCGTGTCAAGTGCCCTGGCCCCTGAGGGCAGCACAGACACCACACTGGTAGCGGCCGTCGCCGAGGTCGGGGTGCAAATTGACAAGTACATCAAACAAGCCGATTCCGCCATCGACCTGGCCTCGGTCGATGCCAACACCGGCATTGCTGCCATGCAGGGCGCGGACGCCACGTTTTCAAGCCTGAGCAAAACGATGGCCACCATTCTGGACAGTAGCGAGGCAGGTGCCGACGCCGTGATTGCGGCCTCCCAGCAACGCTCGCGCTACACCAACTGGTTGTTGGCCGCAGCGGGTCTCTTGTTGGCGGCTATGGCGGTCGGGCTGTCCTGGTTAACGCAGCGCAAACTGGTGGCTGAACTGGCGCGCGCCGTGACGGTGGCGCATGAGGTGGCCCACGGCAATTTGCGCGTGGATGCGGCCAGCGAACGCCAGGACGAGGTGGGGGATTTGATGCGTGCACTGGGTGCCATGGCAGTTCAGCTCAACGAATCGATCTCGACCGTGATGGAGTCCTCCGAGTCCATCCGGCTGGCCAGTGCAGAAATTGCCACCGGCAACCAGGACCTGGCCAACCGCACCGAACAAACCGCCTCCAATCTGCAAAGCGCAGCCACCTCCACCGAGCAACTCACGGGTACCGTGCGGCAGTCTTCAGACTCGGCGCGCCAGGCCAACCAGTTGGCGGTGTCGGCCACGGAGGTGGCAATGCGGGGTGGAGAGGTGGTGGCGCAGGTGGTGAGCACCATGGAAGAGATCAACACCAGTGCACGAAAAATCTCCGACATCATTGGCGTGATTGACGGCATTGCTTTTCAGACGAACATTCTGGCGCTCAACGCAGCTGTTGAGGCGGCCCGGGCTGGCGAGCAAGGCCGCGGCTTTGCAGTGGTGGCCAGCGAGGTGCGCAGCCTGGCGGGCCGGTCGGCCGAGGCGGCACGGGAGATCAAGCGGTTGATTGGCGTGTCAGTGGAAAACGTGTCGTCGGGCTCACAGCTGGTGGCGCAAGCCGGTGAGACCATGACCGAAATCGTCAGTTCGGTGCAGCGGGTATCGAGCATCATTGGTGAGATCTCAGCTGCTTCGACCGAGCAAAGCAACGGAATTTCGCAAGTCAACACGGCCGTCATCGAACTCGACCAAATGACTCAGCAAAACGCAGCACTGGTGGAGCAGTCGGCGGCCGCTGCCGAAGGTTTGCGTGAGCAGGCCCAACGGCTGGCGCAGGTGGTGTCCATGTTCAAACTGGCGGGACAGGCCCCGAGCCGCAAACCTGAGCTCCTGGAAGCTACCTGAGCAAAAGACAGCGCCTGCGTATAGTCGGGACCATTGATTATTTGGAGCCCCCATGCGCATTTGGAAAAAGCCGATCTCTGTCGACATTCTCACTACCGGCAGCCTCAACACAGCCACCTCCCACCTGGGCATCGAGTTTCTGGAAGTAGGCGACGACTTCATCACAGCCCGGGTGCCGGTGGATGAGCGCACCCGCCAGCCCTATGGCTTGCTGCATGGCGGCGTGAGTGTGGTACTGGCCGAGACCCTGGGCTCGTGCGGAGCGGCGTTTTCTGCTCCTGAGGGTCACCGCGCGGTGGGGCTGGACATCAACGCCAATCACCTGCGAGGCGTGACCAGCGGCTGGGTCATCGGCACAACCCGACCGGTGCACATCGGGCGCACCACACAAGTCTGGCAAATAGAACTGCATAACGAAGCGGGTGAACTGACCTGCGTTTCCCGCATCACCATGGCGATACTGGCACCGCGTTAAGCCAGTGCCCCCACACCGCCCCCCTTAAACTTCAGTTTTGGTCGTCAACCCTATGGTGACCCTGGCGCCCTGAATAGCGGCTTCAAGACTGGATCGAAGGTGGTCAATCACAGGCTGGATTTCCGATACCTTTTTTTCTGCAGCGAACTCCAGGTAAATCTCCACGAAGGCCTCGCTGCCGGACCGGCGCGAGCGGATGCCGTGCAGACACTCAAAGTCATCAAAGTGGAGCGCCAGTTCGCGCATGATCGTGATCTGGTCGGCCTCCTCCAGAGACCGGTCCAGCAAATCGAAAATAGAGCTGGAGAAAATGCCCAGTGCGCCCACAAGGATGGATGCTGCAATGATCAGGGACGCCACCGGGTCAATGTAGTAGGACCAGCTGTAGTCAGACAGCGCCAAACTGGATACCAAAGACAACAAGATGAAGACATTTCCAAACGCCTTGGTAAAGAACAAACTGGCCTGGGACGCCAACAAAGGTGAGGCTTGCGCTTTGGCCATCCGCTTGTTTTGCAGGTAGAACTTCCCATTGACAAATGAGTAGACGATTTGGACGGCCATGCTGATCCACACGCCCGGCCCACTGATGGCAGAAGGCTCAATGATGTGCATCACGGCATTGCCGCCAATAATCAACAAGCAGACCAGCATCAAAATGCCGGTCACCAGGCTCGACAGATTCTCCAGCTTGCCGACCCCGTAGTTGAATTGGTGATTGGCCCCTTGCTCAATGCGACGCATGGCCATCCAGGCCAGCAAAACAGCAATAAATTCAAGCAGGGTCTTGAGCGAATCAGCCAGCAGAACCGATGAAGAGGCAAAGGCCAAGGCACTCAGGGTGACCAACAAGTCTATGAAGCCGGCGATCACGCCGCTCTTGCCAGAATGGATCTGGCCGTCGGAGTTTGAATGATTGCTCAAGGGTGGTTCATCCGTTTACGGGTTGACGTTTTGTGCCAGCTTCGCGCTTTTCCAGTACACATCGTCGCCCGCCGTGCCATCGGTGCGGTGGCGGTTGAGCACGCGAGCCAGTACAAACATCAAATCACTCAAACGGTTCAGGTATTGGCGTGGCGTGTCTTTCAGCGCCTCCTGACCCTCCAGTGCCACCACCGCACGCTCGGCACGGCGGGCCACGGTACGGCACACGTGGGCCAGGGCAGCAGCCCGGGTGCCGGCAGGCAAGATGAACTCCTGCAGCCGGGGCAGCGCCTCGTTGTGCTCGGCCAGGGCGGCGTCCAGCGCCAGCACGGCCTCGGGCTTGAGCAATTCAAAGCCGGGAATGGACAACTCGCCTCCCAGGTTGAACAGCTGGTGCTGCACCTCCACCAGCAGCGTGCGCACAGGGACGGGCATGTCTTCGCACAGCAGCACGCCCAGGTTGGAGTTCAGCTCATCGACATCACCCATGGCGTGCACGCGCAGGCTGTTTTTGGAAACGCGGGTGTTGTCACCCAGGCCCGTAGTGCCGTTGTCGCCGGTGCGGGTGGCGATTTGAGTCAGTCGTTGTCCCATGGTGAATCTCCTTGGTGGTGTTCATGGTGGCGCCAATAGAGAGCGCGGGTAGCTGGCGAGTGATTTCGAACCCAGAGGGTTTGGAGAGCATGGACTGCAGGCAATCCTGGGCATTTTTAAGGCGCGGATCGTCGGGATGCGCATCGTCCGTGGTGTCGTTGATGCAGAAAAAATCAAGGGCACCAAATTCAGAAGCCAGGGCGTCGAGTGTTGCACCCTGATCATCCGCGCCGGTGGACACATAGCGATGACGGTAGTCCCGCACTTGGGCAACACCATGCGCCAGCGCCCAGCGCAGCACAAAGTCAGACACGATGGTGGGTTTATCCCAACTGCGAAACACCGTGGACCGAACGCTCGCAAACAACTCAGGCGCCTCTTGCTCCAGCTCAAGCAGAAGCGACTTCAGCATCGGGCGCGGCGAGTGCGCAAAGGTGCGGGAAGTATGGGTGTAGTCCGGGTCGATTGTTCGGCCCGTCCCCTCATCGTCGGGCTCTTCCTGCATGTCGGCTTTGGCGCTGAGCCATTGGCTGGACAGCCGGCAGGCGTTGTCCAGCGAGGTGGCATCGGTGCGCAACGCCTCATCGGTCACCTCAGGTTCATCGGACCAGGCCACGTACACGCCGCCGGGCCAAAACCAGTCGTCCACTGTCACGGGCGCGCCAAAAAAGACGTCGTCATTGAAGTAGAAGTAGCGCTCGGAGAGCCCGGGGATCCGGTGAATGTAGGACTCGATATTGCCGGAATCAAAGGTCGGCAGCGACGCCTCGGGGATCAGGTCGCAGTGGTCAATGAGCGTCAGCTTGTCCGATGGGCGCAGCCACTCGGGCGCCTGCCCGTCGGTCACCAGGTAAACATGCCCGTGATCAGGGAAGAAGCGCTCCAGCGCCCGCAAGCTGTAGCGCAGCTCGTCGTTGTCTCGAAACCGGCCCTCCACGTTGCCAAAAGGGGCCATGTCGTCTGCGGCACCGGCGCTGAGTTTTTGCATGGCCCGGCGGCGTTTGGCGCGCCACCGCGCATCATTGCCATCGACCCAGAGGTACACGATGTCGATGTTTGCGGCCGGGCGATTGGCCGGGCCGAAAATTTCAGAAATGGGGTTGATGGATGTTGCCAAGATATGGGAGCTCTAGTTGACGCACTGTCGTCAACCCGCCTGAAGATGCCGGTGAGTTTGGGGCCACCAATTATCATTGGTTTTGAGTTTTTGCAGCACAGAGGACAAGTGCCTGTGGCATTAGACTGTTGCGTTCACCCCAACACGGAGCCTCCCATGTCCAATCTCGTCTCTTACAGTTTGCTTGACGGCGTTGCCACCCTCACCCTGGCCAACGGCAAGGTCAACGCCATGTCTCCAGCCGTCATTGCCGATTTCAATGCTGCGCTGGACCAAGCTGAGGCCGATCAGGCGGTGGTCATTTTGACCGGCCAGCCCGGCATTCTGAGCGGGGGTTACGACCTCAAGGTCATGATGTCAAGCCCGCAAGCCGCATTGGATCTGGTGGCGTCGGGTTCGACCCTGGCGCGGCGCATGCTGGCGCACCCGCAACCCATCATCGTGGCCTGCCCGGGCCATGCGGTAGCCAAGGGCGCTTTTTTGCTGCTTAGCGCGGACTACCGCATTGGGGTGGAAGGTGCCTTCCAGATCGGGCTCAATGAAGTCAGGATCGGCATGACCCTGCACCATGTGGGCATTGCCCTGGCGCGGGACCGGCTTAGCCCTGCGGTCTTTCAGCGCTCGGTCAATAACGCCGAGATGTTCAACCCGCAAGGCGCTTTGCAGGCCGGGTTTCTGGACCAGGTGGTGCCCGTGGAGGCGCTGATGAGCACCGCCAACGCGATTGCCCAGCAGTTCAGGCAACTCAACATGGGCGCCCACAAGAACACCAAGCGCAAGGTCCGCAAGGCCTTGCTCGACACCCTGGACGCAGCCATTGAGACCGACAAACTCACAGGCTTGAAATAAACCGGCCCACCAACTCAAAGACCCCGCAGGCGCTTGGCCTGCGGGGTCTTCTTTTTTTGAAACACAACCCTTGTGAGGCCGGTTTGCGCAAGGTGCGGCGGTAGCCGGTGTGTTGCAGATCACTGCGAGTAACAGATGAAACAAGTGTAGGCCGGGAGGCCCGGCAGGCGATTGCGAAGATGCCTTTCAATGCCTTCTTATAAAAATATAATTGCTTCCAATAGATTTTTATTGGCACAGTCTGCCACTCAGACACAAATTCAAGGCGCCCCATGAAACTTGATCGTTATGACCAGCATATTTTGGAGGTGCTCCAGCAAGACGGACGCCTGAACAATCAGGACCTTGCTGAGCGCATCGGCCTGTCGCCCTCTCCCTGCCTGCGCCGGGTGCGCGCGCTGGAGGAGTCGGGTCTGATCGTGGGCTATCGGGCCTTGCTCGATGCCAAAAAACTGGGCCTCACCCTGATGGCGCTGATCCACATTTCCATGGACCGCCACACGCCCGAGCGTTTTGCCAACTTTGAATCTGCCGTGAGTGTGCTGCCCGAGGTGCTGGAGTGCCTGCTCATCACCGGCCAGGACGCCGACTACCAACTCAAGGTGTTGGTGCGCGACATGGACCACTACCAGGCCTTGTTGCTCAACCAGATCACCCGCATTGAAGGGGTGACCGGCGTGCACTCCAGTTTTGTGCTGCGCCGGGTGGTGAGCAAGACCGCCATCGCGGTGATGACCGGCTGAGCTGAACATTGCCAACCCATCACGCCCGCATTCGGGATAATGACAAGTTTTCAGGAGACACCCCATGAACGCGCCCACCTCGCCTTCGCACCTCGCGCCTGAGATTCATCAGCGCGACGTCCCCACCGCTCTGGTGGACGCCCTCAAGGCCCGCTTTGCCGAGCGCTGTTCTACTGCACTGGTGGTGCGTGAGCAACATGGGCGAGACGAATCAGCCTTTGCCCCCGTGCCGCCCCCGAGTGCCGTGGTGTTTGCCGAGAGCACGCAAGACGTGAGTGATGCCGTGCGCCTGGCCGGTGACTACAACGTGCCGGTGATTCCCTTTGGCGTGGGCTCCTCGCTGGAGGGGCATTTGCTGGCGGTGCAGGGCGGCATCAGCATCGATGTGAGCCGCATGAACCAGGTGCTGAGCATCAATGCCGAAGACCTCACCGTGACCGTGCAGCCCGGTGTCACGCGCAAGCAACTTAACGAGGCGGTCAAATCCACCGGCCTGTTTTTCCCGATCGACCCCGGCGCCGATGCCACCCTGGGCGGCATGAGCGCCACCCGCGCCAGTGGCACCAACGCCGTGCGCTACGGCACCATGCGCGAGAACGTGCTGGCCCTGCAAGTGGTGACGGCCAGCGGCGAGATCATTCGCACCGGCACCCGCGCCAAGAAAAGCAGCGCCGGCTACGACCTGACCCGCCTGATGGTGGGCTCCGAGGGCACGCTGGGCGTGATCACCGAGGTCACGGTCAAGCTCTACCCGCTGCCCGAAGCCATCTCGGCCGCCATCTGCTCCTTCCCCAGCATTGAAGCGGCCGTGCGTACCACCATCCAGATCATCCAGATGGGTATTCCGATTGCCCGGGTGGAGCTGATTGACGCCAATACCGTGCGCATGGTCAACGCCCATTCCAAATTGACGCTGCGCGAAGAGCCGTTGCTGCTGATGGAGTTCCATGGCTCCCCTGCCGGCGTGCAGGAGCAGGCGCTGCTGGTGCAGGAGATAGCCGCTGAATTTGGCGCTACCGCCGACCAGGGTGCCTTCGAGTGGGCCACCACGCCCGAAGAGCGCACGCGCCTGTGGACGGCCCGGCACAACGCCTACTTTGCGGCCATCCAGTCCCGCCCCGGATGCCGCGCCATCTCCACCGACACCTGCGTCCCAATTTCGCGCCTGGCCGACTGCCTGCTGGACTCCATTGCCGAGGCCGATGCGAGCGGCATCCCCTACTTTTTGGTGGGCCATGTGGGCGACGGCAACTTTCACTTTGGTTACCTGATTGACCCTACCAAGCCGCAAGAGCGAGAAATCGCCGAGCAACTCAACCACGCCCTGGTAACCCGCGCCCTGGAGCTGGAAGGCACCTGCACGGGGGAGCACGGCGTGGGCTTGCACAAGATGGACTTTTTGCTGACCGAAACCGGCTCGGGGGCCGTAGACATGATGCGTGCCATCAAACGGGCGCTGGACCCCAAGAACATCATGAACCCGGGCAAGATTTTTTCGCTATAGTTTTAATATGCTAAAACCGATATGAACAGCCGGCTAGAGAGCAGTTTGTTAATAATTACCATCCAGACGTGTCATTTGGCGCTCCGGCGCTCCCCAACCACTGCACACAAGGGTTTGTGATGCCGGATTTCACGCCCCTGAGCGACCCTGAAGATCAACGGCTGGCCGCTCTGCGCGCCTACGCAGTGCTCGACACCCCGCCGGAACAGGACTTCGATGACATCGCAGCCTTGGCAGCGCAGTACTTTGATGTGCCCATAGCCCTGGTCAGCCTGATCGACACCGACCGGCAATGGTTCAAGTCCCGGTTGGGCACGGACCTGACGCAGACACCGCGCGCCATTGCTTTGTGTGATCACACCATTCGCAGCCCCGACGTGATGCTGATCCGCGATACCCGCCAGGACCCGCGTTTTTCAGCCAATCCCTTGGTCACTGGCGATCAGAATGTGGTTTTTTACGCCGGTGCCCCTTTGATCACACCCGAGGGCCACGCCATTGGAACGCTGTGTGTGATGGACACCCGGGTGCGCGACCTGACGGCTGGGCAGTGCAAAGCACTGGCCACAATGGCGCGCCAGGTGGTGGCGCAACTGGAACTGCGTGCCAGAAACACGCTGATTTCCCAGGCCATGAAGATGGTCGAGCAAAACGAGACCCGCATGGGCTTGGTGCTCAAGGGTGCCAATGATGGCTGGTGGGACTGGGACCTCACCACTGGCGAGCGTTTTTACTCCTCGCGTGGCTGGGCCATGCTGGGTTACCACGACGACGAGGTTCCCTACGACGGCAAGTTGTGGGAGCGCTTGATCCACCCCGACGATGTGCCTTCGGTCAATCAGTCATTCTCGGATGCCATTCGCAGCGGGCAAGGCTTGTATGCGGCTGAAATGCGCTTGCGACACAAAGCCGGTCACAACGTCACCGTGCTGTCGCGCGGCCACATTCTGCGGGATGCCAACGGGCGGGCTGTGCGACTCTCGGGGACCAACACCGACGTGACGGAACGCGAGCAGTGGGCGCACAAGCTGCAGACCAGCAATACCCTGCTGTACAACCTGGCCGACAACATCCCCGGCGTCGTTTACCAGTTGCAGATGCACCCGGACGGGCACTTGTCGTTTCCGTTTGCCAGCCAGGGGATTGAGGATATTTATGAAGTCACGCCCGAACAGGTGCGACTCGATGCGACCGTGGTGACCCAGCGCATTCACCCGGATGACTACGAAAGTACCCTGGCGCTTGTACTGCAATCAGCCCGCGCGCTGACTCCCTGGCAGCAGGAGTACCGGGTGATCCTCCCGCGCCAGGGCCTGCGCTGGCGGCTGGGCAATGCCAGGCCGGAGCGATTGAATGACGGCAGCGTGCTGTGGCATGGCTTCATCACCGACATCACGGATCGCAAGATGAGCGATGAGAGCATCCATCAGCTGGCCTTTGTTGACGGGCTCACCGGCCTGCCCAACCGGCGCCTGATCCTGGACCGGGTCAGCCATGCGCTGGAAAACGCACGCCGCACCCACACCACGGGTGCCTTGTTGTTCCTGGACCTGGATAATTTCAAACACATCAACGACGCGCGCGGCCATGCGGTGGGCGATGCGTTGCTGATCCAGGTGGCCCAGCGACTGAACGCCGTGCTTCTTGCTCAGGACACCGTGGCACGCCTGGGTGGCGACGAATTTGTGGTGCTGATGGATAACCTGGGCCCCGCCACCGGCCAAGGCGCACGCAAGGCCCTGAAGGTGGCCGAAAAAATCCGCCACGCGCTGGATCGCCCCTACAAGATAGACGGCAACGAATACATCAGTACCGCCAGCGTGGGCATCACCGTGTTTCCGCGCGCTGAAGAGTCCGTGGACGACCTGCTGCGCGAGGCCGACACCGCCATGTACCGGGCCAAAGCGGGTGGCCGCAACCGGGCCGTGTTTTTTGAGCCCGCCATGCAGGCCGAGGTGGAAGAACGCATGGCGATGGAATTCGATTTGAGCAACGCCATTGCCGAGCAACGCCTGGATGTGCATGTGCAACCCCAGGTCAATGCCTCGGGCCAAGTGGTGGGCGGCGAGTTACTGCTGCGCTGGCTTGACCCGGTGCGAGGGCAGGTGTCGCCGATGCAGTTCATTCCCGTGGCCGAAGAGTCGGGGCTGATTTTGCGCTTGGGCGATTGGGTGGTCCAGCAAGCCTGCACGGCCCTGGTCACGCTGCAGGGCCTGGGTCTTGCGTTATCGCTGTCGGTGAACGTCAGCCCGCGCCAGTTCCGACAGGACAATTTTGTAGAGCGCCTGCAAGCCACACTGAGAGACACCCAAGCCAATCCGGCAATGCTGATTCTGGAGGTGACCGAGGGACTGCTGATTGACAACCTGGATGACACGGTGGCGCGCATGACACAGCTGGTGGCCATGGGCATCCGGTTTTCGATTGACGACTTCGGCACGGGATATTCGAGCCTGGCGTACCTGAAAAAGCTGCCCTTGCATGAGCTGAAAATCGACAAAAGCTTTGTCCAAGACACGCCCGGTGACCCCAATGACACAGCCATCGTCCAGTCCATTCTGGCTATGGCGGCCCACCTGCAATTGCAGGTGGTGGCCGAAGGGGTGGAGACGCAAGCCCAGGCAGACTTTCTGATCGCCAGCCACTGCCCCTGCTTGCAAGGCTATCTGTTCGGGCGACCCCGGCCACTGAAGGACTGGCTTGCCAGCCTGGCTGAGGCGCACTAAGCCAATTCGTGGTTTCAACCACACAGGGTCCATAAAGCCGGGGTTTTTGATCCAGCGCAAACTCGCCCCTTCTCAAGTTATGTCCAATAGAACTAGGGTTTTCCCTGATTACTAACCAAGGACATTCAAATGAAAAAACAACTCCTCTGCGCTGCTGTGGCCGTCGCGGGCTTGATGACTTCCAACGCATTTGCACAGGCAGCCGAGGGTCCCTGGATGGTGCGCGTGCGCGCCGTACACCTGGATAGCGTGAACAAAGACTCCACCGGCTTGGGTTTGAGCGTCAACAACAAGACCATGCCAGAACTGGACATCAGCTATTTTCTGAGCCCCAACGTGGCTGTTGAGTTGATCCTGACCGTGCCGCAAAAGCACGAACTCAGCTCCTCCGTGTTGGGTGGTCAAATCGGCACCCTGAAACATCTGCCACCCACTCTGCTGGCGCAATACCATTTCACGGGTAACAGCGGCTTCAAACCCTATGTGGGCGCCGGTATCAATTACACGCGTTTCAGTTCGGTGAACCTGCCCGCAGGCGTCGATATTGACCGTAACAGCTTTGGTGCTGCGGTGCAGGTGGGTGTGGACATTCCGTTGTCCGGGAACATGTACCTGAACTTTGACTTGAAAAAGGTCTACCTCGGCACCGACGTGACCGTCGCAGGTGTCGATGCAGGCAGCTTCAAGGTCAACCCACTGCTCGTGGGCGTGGGCTTGGGCTGGCGCTTCTAAATCCGTTTGGCACCTGAGCCACTGAACTCAAAGTTCAGTGGTTTCAGCAATGGCATTGGCCATGTATTCCATTTTCTTTTGCATGTCTTGGTCGGTATCGGCAAAGCGTCGGGCAATGACTTTGATGTCATCCTGAATGTCGACAAAGGCATCGACGATATCGGGGTCAAAGTGGCTTGCATGGCCCTGCAAAATAATACCTAAAGCCACCTCGTGTGACACACCGGACTTGTACACGCGATCCGAAATCAACGCGTCGTACACATCGGCCACAGCTACGAGGCGAGCTGATGCAGGGATGCCATTCCCTGCCAAGCCTTGCGGGTAACCGCTGCCATCCCATTTTTCCTGGTGCGAATACGCTATGTCCTTGAGGATCTGGAGTTGTTCCGCTTGCAAGCCCAGAGTCTGCTCCGCCTGCACCAATGCCTCATAGGCCAGCGTGGTGTGGGTCTTCATCAGCTCGTACTCGGCCGGTGTGAGGCGCCCGGGCTTGAGCAAAATCCGGTCAGGAATGCCGATGGTGCCCATGTCGTACAAGGGCACGCACACAACCAACTGGCTGATAAAGAGGTCCGAGAACTCGCTCTCAAAGCGCGGATGATGGCGCAACCGAAGCGCCAAAGCGCGCACGTAATGCTGCACACGCAAGACGTGTTTGCCCGTGTCAGAGTCCCGCGTTTCGGCCAGGGACGCCAGGGCCAAAATGGTCACGGCCATGACGGCACCCAAGGAATCAGTTTGGCTGGCGGGGCTGGATGGGGATGATTTCACGATAAGGCTCCGGTAAAAGTTGATTCCAGCTTGGGGTAAGCCCTCAGTTTAGGCGAGGACGCAAGACTCATGTGTGCCCTGACGCTGCGCTGGCCTGAAAAGGTGCGCAATAAAGCCACACTGTGCGTCCGTCAGGGCATTGCGCCTGTGCTTGCGGCTGCAACTCGGTGGCCTCAAACTCCAGGCTCGCGAGCCAGCTCCCCGGCTTGAGCTCCAGCCGGGCCTTGGCGACCGCCCGGGCCATGCTCTCGGGCCGCTGAAACAGGTAGACCAGGTCGTACACCCCCCAGTCTGCACGCCAGATGTCACCCTGGCGGACGCGGGCCCAGGGGCAACGCAGGGCGCTTAACGCGCGCAGCGGCCAGCTCCACTCAAGACCATGGAGCTGAGCCCGCGGGTAGGCCTCACGCAGGGCCTGGAGGCCATCACCCAAGCCACAGCCCGCGTCCAGCACCCTGGCACCCTCGGGCAAAGGCGCCAACGCAGCCAGACCACGCAGGGCATGGGCAGGGGTAGGAAACAGCGGCGCATCGCGCCAGGCATTCAGGGGGTAAATGAGCAGCAGCAGCATGAGCGGCAGCAACCAGGCCCACGGCGGCACGGCCCCTGAGCCGAGCAGCGCCAACGACAAGGGAAACCCCAAGCCAATCATCGCGCGGCGCCACCAGGTGCCACCCCACACGCTGACCACCACACCCCAACCCGAGGCCAGGGCCAGGGCCAACCAGGCAGACAGACCCAAGGCCTGCCCGCCCGCAAACAAGGCCCAGGCGCCCGCCCAAGCCAGCAAGGCGGGCAAAGGCCAAGGCAGTCGGGCCAGCATGAGATACCCCCCGCGTTAGCGGGTGGCACCGCGGGTGAGTTTGTCGATCAGGCCGTTGAGTTCGTCCAGCGACCCGAATTGAATACTCACCTCGCCCATTTCCTCCATACGCCCTGCCCGCTTGACACGTTTTTTGACACGCACCTCGACTTGCGCCGTGAGCAGGTCCGACAGTTCTTCTTCAACGCGCACCATGTCACGCGACTTTTCTTTGGCGGGCCTGGCTTGCGTCGGGGAGAACTCTGCGCCAAGTTTTTTGACCAGGCTCTCGGTCTCGCGCACCGACATCTTGCGCGCCGTGATCTGGTTGGCGGCCGTGATCTGGGTCGCCCGGTCGAGTGCCAGCAAGGCCCGCGCGTGGCCCATGTCCAGGTCACCCGCCATCAGCATGGTTTGCACCGGATCAGCCAGATTGAGCAGGCGCAGCAGGTTACTGGCCGCGCTGCGGGAGCGCCCCACGGCCTGGGCTGCCAGCTCGTGGGTCAGCCCGAATTCCTTCACAAGGCGCTGCAAGCCCTGGGCTTCTTCCAGCGGGTTGAGGTCTTCACGCTGGATGTTCTCAATGAGCGACATGGCCGCAGCGGCCTCGTCAGGCACATCACGCACCAGCACCGGCACGGATTCCAGACCCGCCAGCCTGGCTGCCCGAAAGCGCCGTTCGCCGGCAATGATCTCGTACTGACCCTGGTTGATGCCGCTTTGCAACTGGCGCACCAGAATCGGCTGCATGATGCCCTGCGCCTTGATCGACTCGGCCAGCTCGTACAGCGCGCCCTCATCCATGCGGGTACGCGGCTGGTACTGGCCAGGCACCATCTCGGTGAGCAACAAGGTGGTGGGTAAGGCCGGCGCCATGCCAGACACATCAGCTGGTGCCTCACTCACGGTGGGTCCCAACAAGGCTTCGAGTCCGCGGCCAAGGCCTTTGGGTTTTTTGGTCACCATGGTTTTTTCTCCGTTATGTTTTGATCAGGGCTCATGCCTGCATGGGCTTGCAGCAATTCCCGCAGCCAGCCATGACCCTGCGGCCAGAGACCCAAGCCAGACTCTGCATTGATGTGACCTGCATCGCCCAGGTCCTTGAACTCACTGCCCCACTGCTGGCCAAACGCTTGCGCACGCTCAAAACTGCAGTACGGGTCGTTGCGACTGCCCACCAACACGCTGGGAAAAGGCAAACGCTGCAGGGCCACTGGCGACCAACTGGCCAGCACGG